>NZ_JAYGHE010000037.1:34257-75227 GCF_034931145.1 Nostoc sp. UHCC 0252
TTTAAACTCCACTCCTTCGCCCCCCTGCCCTCTGCTCAAGAACTGCTCCCCTATTTCCCTTCCACTCTTCAGGTGCATCTAGTTGAAACAGGAGTAGTTCAATATTGTAATACTTGTTTGTTCGCCCCACTGGTTTCATACCCAATCGTTCTGTTACACGGATTGAGGCATGATTTTCTGGCTTCACTACGGCATAAATTACTGGCAAGTTCAACACACTAAATCCGTAGTTGAGCATAGCTTGTCCGGCTTCTGTTGCATAGCCTTTACCCCAAGAAGCTCGCCTTAAGTGCCAGCCTACCTCATAATCTTGAGTGGGTAAACCATCTTTGTCGGGCAATTGTTTGAGAATGATAGTTCCTACAATTGTTGTAGTTTGCTTTTCGACAATTGCCCAATATCCAGTACCATTGTTGCGTCGGTGCGTAGGCGTAGCCCGTCGTAGACATCGCTCGATGTTGTCAATCAAACGCTGACGCTGTGACTCAACACTTGTTACCAGAGAAGCTTTACCAAGAAAGTGCGTAACTTCGGGGTCACTATAAATTACAAAGGCTTGTTCGGCATCGCGTTCGGGTATCCAACTGCGAATAATCAAGCGTTCGGTTTCCCAAAGATTTGTCATCTTGCTTTTGGCTAAAATAAATTGCCATTCTGCAAAATACTAAGATACTTATGGTTGAGCAGTCAAAAGTTTTGTAGACAATTAGACAAACAAAAAAATGGCGATCGCTATGCTATGGGCAATTATCCAGAAGTTTAATTAGCTTTGGTTATGCGATGCCTGCGGCGGTAAACTACGCAAATTCTGAATTTTTCCGCAGTTCTTCAGACCGGAACCCTAACACAATCCGATCCTTCGGCACACCAGCCCTAACTAATTCCGTTGCTAATCCCTCTTCAGTGCCATCACGTTGAATCCAAATTTTGCCATCTATAATATCAATGTGAATTAGACAGCCGTGAACGCGACGCGTTGCAGTTGGAGAGAGTTCTGGCACTGGCTCTCGACCAAGAATCATGACCAAATATCGATCCTGTTCTCGATCAAAGATAGTTTCATGCTGAATATCACCGTAAGAGTAGGGAATCTTTGTGTGTTCAGTAAGAATGCTGCAAATTAGCTGCCTGTATTGCTCCAGATCACCCATCGGACTATAACCTCCCGCTTTGGATTAAAAACGATTAGAGGAATTTTGTAATCTTCCAATATAAGTTTACCAAGCGGTTCTTCCTCAAAAATGTCGGTAAAAATATCCTCATGAACAGCGATATACAAAACCCTATCTCGATAATTGCGGCTCATGACAGCAAGGTAGGTAAAGTACTGGCCAATTGCCTGTTCTAGGTCTGCCACTTCTGAGTCGCCACCAAAGGTTTTGATTTCTACAGCAATCTTCTCTGTTCCTTTTTCTGCGATGAGCAACTTTTCGGCTGCCAAATCCACGTAAAGATCCTTTTTTCCCCACTTTAGATGAAAGGGATCGTCTGTAACAGTCCAGCCATCTTTAATTAGGGCATTTTTGACGTTCTGGTGATAGCGGTCTTTAGCTGGCATAAATTACTCGAATTACGAATTAGTACCTTCGACTTTTGCGACTTCCAGCATCGTCTTTAAAACCGAATCTGGATTCAGACTAATCGAGTCAATTCCTTGTTCAACCAAAAACTGGGCAAATTCTGGATAGTCGCTGGGTGCTTGTCCACAAATGCCGATTTTGCGATCGCATTTTTTCGCCGTTTCTATAACCATTTTCACCATTCGCTTAACAGCAGGGCTGCGTTCATCAAACAATCGCGCGACCAATGCCGAATCCCTATCTATCCCTAGTGTTAGTTGAGTTAAATCATTAGAACCAATTGAAAACCCATCAAATACCTCAGCAAATTCCTCAGCCAAAATCACATTACTGGGCAACTCACACATTACATAAACCTGCAAGTCGTTAACGCCCTGCTTTAAACCATTTTTTGCCATCTCTGCCAAAACCAACCGCCCTTCATCAGGAGTGCGACAAAAGGGAATCATCGGAATAACATTCGTTAAACCCATATCTTCCCGTACCCGTTTGAGGGCATGACATTCTAGGGCAAAAGCTTCTCTGTAGCCTTCATCATAGTAACGTGCTGCTCCTCGCCAACCCAGCATCGGGTTTTCTTCATGGGGTTCAAACTGTCGCCCACCTAATAAATTTGCATATTCATTACTTTTAAAATCTGACATTCGCACAATTACTGGTTTAGGATAAAATGCTGCGGCAATTCTACCAATGCCTTGAGCTAATTTATCTACAAAATATTGAGATTTATCTTCATAAAGTGAGGTAATGTCAGCAATTTTAACTTTGACAAATTCATCTTTTAATAATTCATAATGAATCAACGCCATTGGATGAATTTGAATTTGGTTAGCGATAATAAATTCTGTCCGTGCTAAACCTACGCCATCGTTAGGAATTGCCGATAAACTCAATGCTTCTTGGGGATTACCCACATTCATTAAAATTTGAGTATGAGTACGCGGTAAGTTCTCTAAAGGAACTTCTTCAACTTCAAAAGGTAATAAACCTGCATAAACTTTTCCCTCTTGCCCTTCGGCGCAAGAAATTGTTACCTCTTGACCAGGTTTTAAGATTTTTGTAGCATTGCCACATCCCACGATCGCAGGTACACCCAATTCGCGCGCGATGATTGCTGCATGGCATGTTCTACCACCAGAGTTGGTGACAATTGCACTAGCGCGTTTCATAATTGGTTCCCAATCGGGATCAGTTCTTTCTGTCACTAAAACTTCCCCAGGTTGAAACTGTTCGAGTTTCTGAACATCTAAGATTAGGCGGACTTTCCCTTGACTAATAGCTTCTCCAATTGCACTTCCCGTAACCAGGGGAGTTGGGAATTGGGAAGATTTTTCCCCATTTCCTATTCCCCATTCCTTATTCCCCAATACCAACCGATAACTCCGCAATACATTTCCTGTCTTCTGCGACTGGACGGTTTCGGGACGCGCTTGCACAATAAAAAGTTGGTTAGTAATGCCATCTTTTGCCCACTCAATATCCATTGGAGTGAAAATACCGTGGACTTGAGAATAATGATCTTCAATTAAACATGCCCAAGTTCCTAGCTGCAAAATCTCTTCATCACTTAGGGCGAATTTGGCTCTTTCCCCAGCAGGAACAGAGACATTTTTCGTAAATTTGGAGCCGTCATCATAAATCATTTTCAGTTCTTTACTACCCAATTTTTTATCGATAATTGGGCGAAAACCAGCTTTTAAAGTTGGTTTAAAAACATAATATTCATCGGGATTTACAGAACCTTGAACAACGTTTTCACCTAAACCATAAGCGGCTGTAATTAGTGCCGCATCCTTAAATCCGGTTTCTGTATCAATGGAGAACATCACCCCAGAGGTTGCTAAGTCAGAACGCACCATTTTTTGCACGCCCACAGCCAGAGCAACGCTAAAATGGTCAAATCCCTTGGTATGACGATAAGAAATAGCGCGATCGGTAAATATGGAAGCAAAGCATTTGTGACAAGCTGCTAAAACCCCTTCAGCACCGACAACGTTAAGATAAGTTTCTTGCTGTCCAGCAAAACTAGCATCGGGTAAGTCTTCGGCGGTGGCGCTAGAACGGACTGCTACATCTGTCTCTGCGTTGTATTGTTCACAAAGATTATGGTAGGCTGTGGCGATCGCCTCTCGCAATTCTACAGGAAATGGAGTGTGGATTAATAGCGATCGCGCTTTTTTTCCCCGTTCTCGTAAATTTTTGACATCCTCAACATCCAAATCAGCAAAGAGTTTGCGTAACTTTGCTTCTAAACCTGCTGATTTGATGAAATGACGATAGGCGTAAGCAGTTGTAGCGAATCCTGTAGGAACGTTAATCCCTTTAGGGGTTAGCTGTTGAATCATTTCCCCCAGTGAGGCATTTTTACCACCAACTAAGGGGATATCAGCAATTCCAACTTCATCAAACCACAAGATGAGCGATCGCTCTTGAGCAGATGGAGATAAGGTACTTTTAGATACTGTAGTCATAATTACCTTTTAAATTTATACTCAATTTGTAAGTGCGTAACCGTGAGCATATCTTTCCCACATTCAATTTTAGATTTTCTTTTTGTCGCGTAACTTTAAATTTGGCGATTGAATACAACGCTACAGTCAAGAAAAGTTAACAATTATTCAGGTTAATAGCTGTATCAAAATACCGGATGCAATACACAATGGCACAACTAGAACGACTGCTGAAAATGGCAGAAGATGAGTTAACTGAGTACAGCACTGATGCCCGCAAAATAGAAAAACTGCGCCGTAAAATAGGCTTATCAGTATCGGCGACTGAACAGCGACAAGTCAAAGAAGCACTACTCGCTACTAAGCAATCTTCTAATATAGTGACTCAAATTGTGGAAGAACAAAGACAAACGGTAGCCTTACCATTTTGGGGAATTGCTGGATTAGGTTTATTATTCGGAATTTCTTTAAATCAACCCATTTGTTTGTTAGCAGCTATAGTTGGGACTGTATCAGCTTACAGAATTCAAAAATGGGGTTGGAAATTGCAGGCAAAAAGTCTATTGTTACAAACATTGGAAGATATTGAAATGCGTATTGCTCAACCTAATAACTGACAAAACAAATTCGCTTTAGAGAAAAAACCTTCCTATAAATTTGTATTTCAATATACAAATTAATCGACTAGTCACTTAATTGACACCTCATAATTACTCAACAATTCCTTTGGGATCACCATAACAAAAAAATTAGATGTTGGATTTGATTTAAGTATTTATAATCTTGGTCTGTATGCAATAAATTCTGTGAAACCCTTAGTTATAAGTAACCACACAAAATTAATTACAGTCATTGCGAGCGAAGCGTTCGCGGAGCGTCTCGTAGAGATAGAAATCGCAAGGGCTGGGATTGCTTCATTTCGCTTCGCTACATTCGCAATGACATTGTGTAATTAATTATGTTTAACTACTTAGTACCTGGTGCAATTTGTCCTTCCTCCGCAATGTCGAAGACGAATGTACCCCCAGGAGTTAAGGCGTTATATGTGCGGTGGAAAAGCGATCGCTATCTGGATCAAATAGGTAGCTTAACTTATATCTTGCACCAGGCGACTAGAAGTCGCGGCTACACGAGACTTTACCTGCCTCCGCAGGTTGAAAAGCCTTGGTTTTGTGTTAGTCCGCGCAGGCGGACTTCGTTTGTATAGCCGCGATTTCTAATCGCTAGGCATTGCATGGCGGAATATCTGTCATGAACCACGGGTGAGACTTTCTTCAGTCAGCGATTCTAGTTCTAGTGTTTGAGTAATCTTTGAGTAACTTCGATTCTTGGATAAGCAGTTTTTGTTTGCGCTCAACTCCCCAGCGATAACCACCAACACTGCCATCACTCCGCAGCACTCGATGACACGGTACAATCAGTGCGATCGGATTAGCTCCACAAGCATTTCCCACGGCGCGGACTGCGTGTGGCTTGGCAATATCACGGGCAATATCGGTATAGGTGCGGGTTTCGCTATAGGGAATTTTTTGTAATGCTTGCCAAACCTGTTTCTGGAATGCTGTCCCACGGACATCAAGTGGTAAATCAAGATGTGTTTCATCTCCTGCAATCAAGTCAAGGATTGCTTGTATCCAGTCTTTGTGTGTGTGGTCATCACGCATAATCTGCGCCTGGTGAAATTCCTGAAGTAAAATGTGTTCCAACTTGTCTGCTTCATCACCTAGTTTAACGGCACAGATACCCTTCTCTGTTGTTGCCACCAGTAAATATCCTAGCGAACATGGAGCGATCGCATAAACAATCTTGATTGTCTTTCCAGCTTGCTGATAAGTTTTTGGTGTCATTCCTAGTTGTTTAGGTGCTTTCTCATAGAGTTGGCTACTTGAACCATAACCCGTTTCGTAAACTGCATCAGCAATTTCTTCCCCTAACTGGAGATGCTGTTTCAAGCGTTGACTACGCAGTGCATCCGCATATTGGAAAGGAGATACACCAATTATTTGTGTAAATACCTTTTGCAGATAACTAGGACTCATTTCCACCTGAGAGCATAATTCCGAGAGGGTGGGGATGTGGTCAACTTGTGCTTCAATATATCGACATACTGCTAAAACTTTCGCTTTGGCTGGATTTGGAACTGTTTCAGATTGTGGCTGACAGCGCTTACAAGGTCGAAAATCTGCAATTTCAGCCTCTTGTGCCGACTTAAAGAAACAAACTTGATTGCGATTTGGTCTGCGACTAGGGCAAATCGGTCGGCAATAAACGCCTGTGGAGCGAACACCATAGAAAAGCTTACCTTCAAAACTGGGATCTCGATTGAGAACTGCTTGCCAAAAAGTTTCTTCCAAGACTGGTGTTTGTTGTAATTGCATTAATGCCTCCTTCAATGTATTGCAAAATATCCCCACTTTGGAGTGCCCATTATTAGTTTTTACCTTTAGATAAAACTAGATTAAATGTATCGATAAACTACTTTCTATCTGATTGTTGCGATCAATGTATCAATTTGCTGAACAGGTGTTCACTGCTCGATGAAACCTTAAATTAGGCCAACATAGGCAAATTTTTATGAGATTTGTAGGTTGGGTTGAACGGAGTGAAACCCAACAAAGCCCTGAGAATGTTGGGTTTCGTGTCTCAACCCAACCTACCCCAGAGTGCTTTTTTGGGCATTGCTGATAAATCGCAGATCGTTAATTTTTAATAGGACTTACGCACACTCTACGAATTCTTGGCGTTCTTGGCGTCTTGGTGAATCAGCGCTGTAGGCGGGTTTCCCGCCGTAGGCGACTGTGAACCCGGAGGGCGGTTCGATAAATTAAGCTTTTCGGCAATTTTTGCGTAAGTCCTGTTTAATTCTTCAAGTGCGTCCAGTGAGGTTGGCAACCACAGCTGCTAACTCGGCGGGATTAACTGGCTTGGGGACGTGGAGTTGAAAACCTGCTAACAACGCTTGTGTGCGATCTTCAGCCCTAGCATAAGCTGTCAGCGCCACTGCTGGAATCCGCCCTCCTCGATCTGCTGGTAGCGCCCTCACTTGACGAATTAGTGCGTAGCCATCTTCCTGTGGCATACCGATGTCGCTCACTATTATGTGAGGAGAAAATTTTTGTAAAGTAAGCAGTGCTTCACAAGCAGATGCAGCTACTATGACTTGCGCCCCATACTGTCCCAGAATTGTCGTGAGTAAATGACGCGCGTCTGCTTCATCATCGACAATCAGCACTCGTAAGTCATCTAGCCTGGGCAGGTAATTGTTAGCCTCTTGAACATCTACTAGAAGTGAAAGCTCCTCTGCTGTATTAGCCTCTACATAAACGGCTTTCATGGGCAGATTGACAATAAATGTCGCTCCCTGTCCAATTCCTGGACTTTCCACAGAGACTGTACCACCGTGTAATTCTACCAAGTGACGGACGATCGCTAATCCTAATCCTAATCCGCCGTGCGATCGCGTAATCGAACTGTCAGCTTGACGAAAGCGTTCAAATACATGGGGAAGGAATCCGGCAGCAATCCCCATTCCCGTATCACTTACCCGAATTTGCACGGAAGATTCAATTCGTTTTAATTGCACATCAACTCTTCCATTTTTGGGTGTAAACTTGACGGCGTTGGAGAGCAAATTCCACACAACCTGTTGCAGGCGCTGGGTATCACCCACAATCACCCCGACTTCAGGATCGAATCTACAGTTGATCCTAATCTCTTTAGCCGCAGCTGCTGGGCGCACAGTATCGATTGCCGCCTCTACAAGTGGTACAAGTTTTACCCGATGCATACTTAGGTGAAGTGTGCCTCTAATAACCCGTGACACGTCGAGAACATCTTCAATCAGTTGCGTCAGCGATCTGGTGTTACGCTCAATTGTCTCTAGCGCCCTTCCAGTGGTAGCCTCATCAAACTTGCGACTCCTAAGTAGCTGCGTCCAACCCAGTATGGCGTTTAAGGGTGTGCGGAGTTCGTGGGAGAGTGTAGCGAGAAATTCATCCTTCATCCGGTTTGCAGCTTCGGCATCGGCGCGTGCTGCTTGTTCGCGCTCAAGCAGTTGTTCGCGTTCTTGCTCTGCTTGTTTGCGATCGGTAATGTCAATCATGAACCCGTGTAGTAGCTGTGGCCCATTTTCATCCCGCACGACATTAACAATGTCATATAACCAGACAATTCTCCCATCAGCAGCTAACATTCTGTATTCAAATTCATAATTATTCAGTGTTAAAGAAGATTCTTGGCAATACTGGATAGCCCATCGATCTTCTGGATGGATATGTTTTGCCCAGAAATCATCGATGTACCAGTCTGATAATGGATAGCCAAGAATCTCAACGGTTTGCGGCCCTACATAAGTAAAATTTCCAGTATTGGCATTTACTTCCCAAGGAATCATGCGGACTTTTTCGGTTAGTGTCTTTAACCGCTTCTCGCTTTGTTTGAGGGCTGCTTCTGCTAATTTATGAAGTGTAATATCTGTGATTAAGGCAACAAATCCTTTAACTTTTTCTTGCTGATTGAACTGGGGAATGTAAGTGACATTCACGTAATGATTTGTGCCATCTTTATCGAGTAATTGGGTTTCGTAAGTTACTTCTTCTCCTGAAAGTACCGTTTCTATATAAGGAAGAATTGACTGATAAACCGACTCTCCGAGAATTTCTCTAATGTGTTTACCATAAATTTCTGAAGTAGGAAGCCCAAACCAATCTTCATATCGTTTATTATTAAAGCGATAACGCTGCTCGGCATCAACGTATGAAATCTGGACAGGCACGGCATTTGTAATTAGCCGCAGTTCATCTTCTCGTTGGTGTAGTGTTGCTTCGGCTCGTTTGCGTTCGCTTAAATCAAGGACAAAAGAGATAATATTGTTAGAATTATTTTCTAACAAAGCAGAACCTAACAGAATGGGAACACAGGTTTCATCTTTGCGGATGTATTCGTTCTCAAAAGGCTGACATACACCTTTGGTTTTGAGTTCTGCGATCGCGCGATCGTTTGCTTCAATATATTTTGGTGAGATCATGTCGCGCCATCGAACCCGCCCTGCAAGTAAATCTTCTTGCGAATAACCTACCATTTGTAAAAAAGCATCATTAGCTTCTGCGATCGCCCCGTCCATATTGGCTACAATTACCCCAATAATGTTGGACTCTACCAACCTTCTCAGCTTTGCCTCGCTCACCTCTAATTTCTGCAAACTTATTTGAAGATGTCGTTTGGCAGTGCGTAATTCTGAGTTCAGCAAGCTGACGAATGTCGTCACCAGGACAAACAAGCCTAACCGTCTGATGCTGTCCAGATTCACAACCAAGAGCGAAAACACTGGCTCTAAGAAAAAATAGCTGACTGCTAAAGTAGACAAAGCAATAGCCGTCAACCCTGCTTCCATACCGCCATACGAGGCACTAACCGCCACGCCAGCAAAAAACAGTAAGAAAATAGTTGGTTTCAGTAGTGGCTGTAGCAATAGTGTTAGTAGTAATGCACTACTAACAGCTAATAATGCAACAACATAAGGTGATAGAAGGGAACGTGTTCCTTTCAATGTGGCTCTCCTTTTATGCAGCTAGCTAAAGGATTATTCCCAAAATCAGCTAGATAATGCGTAGGCGTAGCCCGTTATAGACATCGCTCAACATTTATTATGCATCGGAAAAATACACATCAAAGCAATTAGTTCCTGTGAATCTGTCTAAAGTAGTAAAACTTCGTTTTACCAAATGTTCAATAGCTGATCTATATCGCTCTAATTATATAGTTTATATTTGGGGATATCCTTCAAAAAGCATAGTTACATTAAGGTTTAAAATTAATTTCTTTGAGAATATAAGTCATCATTTCTCCTTTACCTTTAACCTGAATTAAACCTCGTTTCTCAAATAAGTATTTATCCTTTAAAAGCTGATAAGTCGCTTCACAAACTTGGATACTACCTGCTATCCCATGTGATTCCATTCTACTAGCAGTATTTACTGTATCTCCCCAGAGATCGTAGGCAAACTTTTTCAATCCAATCACTCCCGCCACTACTGGCCCCGTACTAACACCAATACGGATGCGAAATAATTGATTGTTTTCTGTATTGAAGGTAGTTATAGCCTTTTGCATACCTAACGCCATATTAGCTATTACTGAAGCATGGTTTTTAGACTGATTTGGCAATCCTGCGACAGCCATGTATGCATCGCCAATAGTCTTGATTTTCTCTACTCCATGAAGTTCCGCTAATTGGTCGAATAAACAAAATATTGTATTTAATAACTCGACTAATTCCGCAGGAGATGTCCGAGTTGAAAGCTCAGTAAAACCGACAATATCGGCAAATAATACTGTAACTTCTAGAAAGCTATCGGCAATGGTTGTAGGCTGTTGTTTTAATTGTTCTGCAATCATCTCTGGCAGGATATTTAGTAACAGCCGTTCGGATTTCTGCTGTGCCAGTTCCATTGCTGTACGCGCCTGAAATTCTTTTTTTCGTAAGCGTTCGTATAAATAAACAGAAAATACACAAATTATGCAAGTCCAAAAAAAGTATAATCCTTGTTCAACATAAAAAGCCGAGGGATTTTTCAAGACGGGATTATATAAGAGATATAAGGTTAAATAGCAAATTATTGTTCCGAGTTGAGATATTAAATGCATCCACCATTGGACTGGAATGATTGTAGCCTGAGTGAGAAACATCAAAGTCCAAATACTGGTTCTAGGTTCTAGATCGTTAAATAGCAAAGCTATATCTACTTGGACAACACAAGTGACAGCCCAGGATAAACTCAAAAAAATTAAGTCAGGATAGCGGCGGCCGATAGGAGTTTTACATAAACCCCAGCAAAGAAGAATAAATAATTCCACTACGGCCCCAATTTTAAAGGCGTATATCTTGGCTTCTAGAGATGAATTTGCCCAAAGGAAAAAAGCGATTAAAGTTAAGCCAGCTACTAAAAGAATCTGTGCTTGCAATTGCAGGCGTTTTAGCAGAAAGCTTTTTCGCTGTTCTTGATAGGATGCTGCCAGGTTATTCTTGGTTTGCCGATGGGACATTCCACGACTAATGAGCGCATCTAGTTGGGTTTTATCTGAGTTACTTGGATGAATCATGCACTTTTTGCGTTATTAGTAATCAAAGGACTAGTTAATAGGGCATGGCGAATAGAAATAATTCCCAATCCCCAATTCCCAATTCCCAATTCCCAATTCCCAATTCCCATAAATGGCTCGTACCCCTACACTAAATTTTGATCGTGGCACATTAATTTTGCATCCACCACCGCGCGGCAAAGGTTGGATGGATTATGCTACGTGGGATGATAGAGTTGAAAAATTCCGCATTCCCGCAATTAGATACCGATCGCTAGTAGAAGCACTACAAGCGGAAGATGTTTATTTTATTGATGAGGCGAAGCAATTTTATCCAGTAGATTTGGTTCCTACTCTAGAAATGGAACCCTATCCCCACCAGACTGAGGCGTTAGCAGCTTGGAAACTAGCGGGTAGACAAGGGGTGGTTGTGCTTCCTACGGCGGCGGGAAAGACTTATTTGGCGCAAATGGCGATGCAGTCAACGCCGCGCACAACGCTAATTGTTGTACCAACTTTGGATTTAATGCACCAGTGGTATGCACACTTGGTAGCGGCTTTCCCCGATGCTGAGGTGGGATTGCTGGGGGGTGGTTCGCGGGATAGAACGGCAATTCTAGTTGCAACTTACGACAGCGCCGCAATTCACGCCGAAACATTGGGAAACCAATATGCGTTGATTGTTTTTGATGAATGTCATCACTTACCGACAGATTTTAATCGGGTAATTGCAGAATATGCGATCGCACCTTATCGCTTGGGACTCTCCGCTACACCAGAACGCACCGATGGTAAACACGCTGAGTTAAATATCCTCATTGGCCAAGAAGTATATCGCAAACGCGCTGAAGATTTGGCGGGGAAGGCATTAGCAGAACATGAAATTGTCCAAATTAAGGTAAAGTTATCGCAACTTGAGCGGGAAAGATACAACCAGTTAATTCAAACCCGCAATGATTTTTTGAAGCAATCGAAGATTTCTTTGGGGAGTCTTCAAGGTTGGCAAATGTTCGTGCAAATGAGTGCTAGATCGCAATCTGGACGGAGAGCGATGTTGGCGCACCGAGAAGCAAAAGATATCGCTTTGGGGACTGATGGGAAGTTGCGAATTTTGATTAATTTATTGGCAGAACATTATCCGGCCAGAATTTTGATTTTTACTGCTGATAATGCAACGGTTTATCGTATTTCTCAAGAGTTGCTAATTCCGGCGATTACTCATCAAACTCCTGTGAAGGAACGGCATGAGATATTAACAAAATTTCGGGAGGGTAAATATAATACTTTGGTTGCTTCTCATGTGTTGAATGAAGGGGTTGATGTGCCGGCGGCTTCGGTGGCGATTATTTTATCGGGGACGGGTTCGGCTAGGGAGTATACTCAGCGCTTGGGTAGAATTTTACGGAAGGGGAATATTGAGAATAAGCAGGCAATTTTGTATGAGGTGGTGGCGGAGGATACGAGTGAGGAGGGGACTTCGGCTAGGCGGAGAGGGGAGAGGAGAGACGAACCGCGAAGGCGCGAAGGACACGAAGGGAAGAAAGAGAAGGAAGGAAAGTTACAGGTTGTGTATGGGAGTAGGAAGGAAAGGAGTTTGAAGGCTGCGGAACAGTTAGAGATTAATTATTCAACCGGAAGTTCAAAATCTAAAATTCAGAATTCAGATGTTACCGACAGACTTACTGATGCATCGCCAAAACGGAGAGGAGATCATTCCGAAGAGACTGAAGATTGATCAGAAAACTTCGGAGTTGGCGATTGAGTTAATTAATTATTTTCAATCAGCAGTGGGGAAGACTCAAGGTATGCTTGAGCGACAATTGACTGATTTTGAAGGAGATTCTACAGATTATCGGGTGAAGCGAGGGTTAGCTTATATTCTCAAAAGCAGTTTTTGCACTTTTGAGGTGGTAAGTCCTTTGGAACCACAAATGTTAAGAGAACGGGTGTTTTCTTTGGCTGCAAAGTCTGTTTCTAGTCGAGAATCTACACAAGTGACTCTGAGTAAAATTGCTGATGAGTTAACTAAAGAACTTGAACGGGAAGTTTTATTGGAACAGGTTCGTAATGGGTTATATGCTGATTTATCTGAAAATAAAATTTTGACAGTGTTTGATGCACCAACAGCGCCAGATTTGATAAATCGATATAACTTATCTCAAGTGCAGGGTGTATTTTATAAAGCCAGTCAACTGGTGTTAAATGCTCATCGGAATGTTCCGGGTGAATATAAGCTGTTATTTCGCTATTTAAAGTTGTTTCAATTGATGGCTTATATTGAAGGCGATGCTGACCACGGGTTTACAATTACGATAGATGGGCCGACGAGTTTGTTTAATCCTAGTACGCGATATGGGTTAGCGATCGCTAAACTTATTCCTGCTTTACTTCACGTTACTAAATGGAGTCTTTCGTCCATTCTTCAAACCCGCGACGCTTATACAAATACTTGGAAAACTGGGCGTTTCACTCTCAATTCTGAATGTGGTTTAGTATCCCATTATCCACCAGGGAAACCCTATGATAGTATGTTAGAAGCGTCCTTTGCTGATAAATGGGATGCTTTAAAAAGTGGTTGGGCATTAGAGCGAGAAGTGGATTTAATACCAATTCCTGGTAGTGTGATGATTCCCGATTTTCGCTTAGTTCATGCTGATGGACGCACCTTTTTATTAGAAATTGTTGGTTATTGGCGGCCAGAATATTTACAAAAGAAGTTTTCTCAGGTGCGGCGGGCTGGACGTGATGACTTAATTTTGGCAATTTCTGAACGACTTAATTTAGAAAAAGCGGGAGTAAAATTAAATGATGTCCCTGCGAGAATTGTTTGGTTTAAAGATAAGTTATTGCCGAAAGCTGTGTTAGCTGTGATGGATTAAAAGAAATAACCAGAACGTAGAAAGTCACCTATCTGCTGACAGAAATATGTTCAACTTAACCAAATTTGCGTTTGTCAGTTATCAAATGCATTTGGTAACAGGTAATTTTCTATCGCTCTGGTGCTTTTTTGGCGGTGAAGTTTCGCCAAAAGTATAAAAGTAAAGGGCTTTTCAAGCCTATAACAATTGTTACTATTTTGTTGTATAGGCGGACACATTTTTTGTCACCTTGTGGGGATTAATTAAGCAATAACTAGATTATTTAGCTGCAACTCACACTGTTGAAATACGTAATTGACAGCAGAAAATAATTTATCCAACTCTTGAATAGAGTAAAATGTGATATTTCTAGTAAATAATTCATCCTTTAGCTTGCCAAATTGCCAGCGATCGCCATTAGAAACAATACCAAAGATAGTGATTCTCGATTCATCATTTAATCTCTGTGCAGCAATCATTTCTGCCAAACATTGTGCCCACCCAGCTTCAAAATTATCTTGCTTTGCCTCTATTAAAATGAAATATGGCTTGTCAAATACAACTTTGCCTAAAGGAGAACGTTTAGCCAAAATATATTCAGGAAATCCTGATAATTTTTCATCATAATTTAATGACTGATGACTCCATAAAGTAAACTTGCTACTGTATTTCTTCCAAACTTCCTTCAAAACTGGGTAAATCAAGTTTTCGCAAATGGCAAACTCTGAGTTGTCTACGACTCCTTCCCGCATTACCGTTTCTAAGTCTTCCCGGAAATAATCAGGAATATTGAACTCGGCTTCACCGATGAAATTCGATTCCGTATAAGTAATTTGAAATACTTTGAGAACTTCACCGATAGTTTTGTAACTACTGGAAGCCATATTGCAATCCTGAAAAAAATTTATATGGTTGTTCAATTTCCAGTTTAACGATAAGTAACCTGTGCGATCGCTTCCTACCCTACGGATTCCGCCTTGGCGGTACGCAATGACGATTGTTTAACCGGACATAATATTATATAACCTGAGTTCGGGTTAAGCACTTTTAGATAAAAGCCATTCCATCTGAAGGCTGGGTATTAGGCACTGGTTGACGGTCACTCAGGTTATTTAGCCTAACCCACCGCCATGTAACGCGGTGCGTTGGGCACTTTTTGGAAGCTTTTTACTGTCTCTTCACTGCAATTGTGTAGCTAGGCAGATGTGAGGCATCTGTTTGAGTTTTCACAAGTCGCCAATCATTATCTATATATAAATGCTTAAAAATTTGAGAAGTTGCTAAGGATGTTTTTTGAAATTCATTAGCATGATTTATCTCTATGCTGTCTAAATTTAGAGCATTAGACAAATCAGATTTTGGCGCGTTAACTTTTACTTTAGTGTTAACTACATTAGTAAACCAGTTGTAGACTGATTCTAAAGTTAAAGGAATTTCTCTATTTTGAAAAGCCTGAAACCTATCAATATTTTGAAGATACCATTTACCATTTTGGACTCCATATTTTTGGATTACCATGAAATCATAAGCTGGTAAATTTGATTGATAATTCTGAGATAAAGATGCCTCTTTCCCCATTATGTAGCGAGCTACACTGGCACAGTAACCATCATGCTGAAAAATTTGGAAAGACTGGTCTTGTATTCTTTTTGGTAAACTTTCATGGAATGACATGCTAGACCAGATCGGTGTCCAAACACCCACTAAAAGCCGTAATTGTTCTGTAACACTGGAAACAGGATTATGTTGGCTCAATTTTATAAAATAGGGAAGTAGTTCAGTTTTATAAAAATTTATTTCGTCATTTAGATGACCTGGATTTCTACCCTGAACTCGTGCCAAAATTTCCTTTTTAAATTCCAGCTTTTTGGGAGCGCTTAATTGATTTTTCAGTAGGAGATCGAACATCACCATTTACCTTTTTCTCATTTTTTTACATGACTTGGTAAGAATTAAAAACTGGTGAGTTTAATACTCGTAAAGGTATATCTATTCTTTTATTCTGTAAAAGATAGAGCCTTTTAGCTCCTCTTTTTGACAGTTCTTAAATGTTTATGTGCTTGATACTACCTATTTTTACTGACAAGATGGTGTGATCCAGATCACTGTAAGCTAAAATACATTGAAAAAGCATTTAGAAATCAGAGTATTGGATATATTTGGATATATATAGCGGCTACTCTTTAAGTTCTTTAACGGAGTATCCATAGGTATAAGAAGTTTTATTACAGCTATTTTCACGTATATAGACCACGCGGTAAAGGCGCAGCAATGCTGTACCGTTACGACAAATGTGGTTCAGTAATTCACAAACAATAAAGTGCAAAGGATGAAAATTTTGCTCCTTCGCACTTTATTGCTGATCTGAATAAATGAATAAAATTTCTACGATTCTCTTCCCGATGCCCAGGTATCACGCCATTTTACAGTACCTTCTTTGGCAATCACCCAGCGACGATTTACGAGATTTTCGCGCAGAGGCGATCGCCCCTCCCGCCACATGGCATATTTATAAGCAATCAGCTTACCAGCACTTTCATCAAAGGGAATCTCGGCAGACCAAGTATTCGAGTTGATGTACTCTAGCGGATATGCTTTGCTAATATCCCAGTTACCCAACTCTGGGCAATCTCCTGTCACCACAGCGATTTCACCTGGTTGGGTATCCACACCATTAAGTTGGACGCGGACAATTGTCTGTGCTTTGATCCGTTCTCCAACGTGGCTGAAAACAAGCACTCCCCGTTCTTCTAGTACTAGGTCATAAATCTTGCCATCTTTTACTTCATACTTATTGCGAGTCACCACGCAGGTATGCTCACCATCGGGTAATTCTGTCTCTACTTCTGGGAGAGTAACTTCTCCTCCCCGATTTAAAGCTACGAAACACAAAGAATCACGATAGCGGCGCACATAACAGTAAATATCTGCTGTTAAGTATTTTTGCCAATGGCTACCCATTGATATGGCTGGATTCAGCCGCCGTAAACCAGACAGCAATCTAATACAACGATAAATCTCACTCTCAGTATCCCAATTTTCCATCATCGGGCGGTTGTATGGATCATTACCGCCATCAGTATCGTTATGTAAATACTGTTCTGTCCCGTAATATATACAGGGAATACCGCGAGATGTCATGATTAAGGCGATCGCAACCTTTAGCATCGCTGGATCGGGGTTCAGCGATTGGAAGCGGCACATATCATGATTATCGATGAAGGTAACTAACTCTGTTGCCCCGCTATAGCGATAATCCTGGTCAAAAATGTATTGAATTGTCTGGAATCCCATTTCTGAACCTTGCCCTAGTGCGGCTCGAATTGCTACGCACAGCCCAAAGTCTAGCAGTGTCATGCCTGAGTGGTTAACAAATTCCACCGAGCGATCGTCACTAGGATTACTGTAAATCCATTCACCAAAAATAAATACATCTGGTTTGTGATTGCTCATGTCGCCAGTGAATTCTTGCCAGAACCAAATGGGCATGTGCTTGACAGTATCAACCCGTAGTGCATCCACACCCCGGTCTAGCCATTGTTTAATGGCTGATTTAATATACTGCCGATATTCTGTATTGTTTTCATTGAAGGTTGCTAAACCAGATAGTTCACAATTCTGTACCTGCCAATCGTCCTCCCAATTTTGCACTTCACCATAGTGGTGATACCAATTATTGACATCATCATTGAAGTCAGCAATTTTAACGCCATCATCATATAATTCACCTTTACTACCGCTAGTATCAGGGCTGCTGTGGTTGCAGACAATATCTAGCACCAGCTTCATATTGCGCTTGTGCAGTTCCGTAACTAACCGATCAAAGGTCGTATTTTTTTCTTCTTGCGTAGCATTTAAAGAAGGGTTCTCTCCATCAGCAATATAGCGAGGATTGAGCCGCTTAAAGTCTTTTGTCCAATAGCCATGTAACGCTGCATTGCCAACAAACAACTCTTCAACCTGCTCGAATAGTGGAGTTAGCCAAAGGGCTGTAACTCCCATATTTTTGAGATAATCTAATTTATCGATGACACCTTGCAAGTCACCACCCCAGTACTTACCCCAATCTTCTCTAGCTGGATCGTACAGTTCTGAGTTTGCACCTTCGCTATTACCTGGATCGCCATCATAAAAACGATCAACCACAAGAAAGTAAATGGTTTCTTGACGAAATTCAATATCTCTGGTGTAAAGAAACTCTAAGTCAATCTCAGTATCTGATAGCGGTGCTTCTATAATAGCTTCTACTTTTTCTTGTGCAGAATCAACTTTATATTGATCTGGTGAAAATTGGGATGCGGGAGTTTGTACCATAAAAAACTCAAAATTTTATGTAATTCACATTTGTAGAATCAATAGCACATCGTTTCAAGATCGTGTGTCACTACAAACATCGGTATTGTGACATCTATCCCACGGTGTAGGTATCTATCGCTAGCTAGTTTATAATTCTATCGATAGATGTAATTCATCTGCTAGAGGATAAAAACCAAGAAATATAGCAGTTATTAATAGTCATTTAGTTATTGGTCATTGGTCGTTGGTCGTTGGTACTAATGACTTCCATTTTTTCACGGCAATTCAAGAAAATCATAGCGTAGCTAAACCGAATCTACGGCTGTCGCAGACGCGGGTGGGTGTTGGAAGCCAAGCGATGTTTTCGTAGCTGTGGGATGAGTTGACCACCTATTCGCTAACTTTTTCTCTAGAAGATTCGCTCCACTGGTAAGCTGACCATTGTCACTTTCAATCTATTATTACTATCAAGGAATTAATTTAGGTAGCAATTATGACCAAATATGATAAGGTTTTTAACTCACCAAAGAGATCAAAAGAATCTCTAAGTCCAGAGGAAGCGGTGGCGGCGATCGCAACTGTCACTGCGATCGCTGATTCTGTGATTGAAGATGTAGATGCAGAAAGTTTAGCGGGTATCCTCTGGGAATTCGAGGTTTTTGAGGAATACTCAGAAGATGAAATCGCTGAAATAGTTGATAGACTTTTAGCTATTGCAGAAGAAGAGGGAATTGGGCCCCTATTTAACACTGCCAAAGTATCTCTCTCAGATGAATTAGTTTTGGATGGTTTTGCAGCCGGGGTAATAGTGCTTTTAGACGATGAACTTGCGATCGCCAAACCGAAACAAGCCTACCTCAAAAAGCTACAAGCAGCCTTAGAACTGGAAGATGAAGAAGCCGAGGAAATCATTAAGGAGGTAATTGCAGCCTTTCAAGAAGCAGAAGAATATACAGACGATGATGAAGATGAGACAGTCGTTATAGAAGATTTTAGTGAACAGACATATCAATCCCCTTTAGGTAATTTTACTGTGCCGATTCCAGTCGATCCTCAACAAGGCGGTAGAATTCAAAGCCAGGAAGGAGTTGTTGGCTTTTCTGATGACATCGGTACTTTGTTGAGAATCGATTATTATCCTTTCCCTTTAGAACAGTTAGAGGAACTGGAATCTGTTGGGCAAGAAGAATATTTACAAACAATTTTAATAGACAAGTATGTACCCCAGGCGATTTTTGCCAATGTACCAGAGGCTTCTGTGGAGTATACCGAATATCTAGAAGATACTTTGCGAGGCGCTTACTATGCATTAATTGATATGCCCAAAGGTTCAACGATTTCTAAACAAGAAAATAATGGAACTGCGATCAGATTAGATGCATACCGGGGGCTAATTACCTTTATCAGTGGTGAATTTTTGTATATAGTTAGTAGTCAGCATAGCTTTCTAGACGGCGAAACTCCTGAGTCCGTTGAAGAAGAAGCTGAAGATATTAAGGAGAGTATTTTAGAGTTTGTTGAGACTATAGAGTTTACCTAAGACATCTCCGTAGGTTTCAAGCCCTTAACTTTTACTTAGCGAAATCGGCGGTAAAAAACCGCGTCTACATGAAGCTTTAGCCACCTTTCCTACGGAACGCTACGCGAACGTGGGTTTAAATTCTTAGCCCACAGAGGCGGACTTTACTTGTGTAGACGCGAATGACCTTCGCCCTGGCTTTGATGTGATGTACATTTGGAAAGGGCGATGTCTGACGACAAGCCCAGAGGCGGAGTGTCTCCGATGTCTATGCTTGTGATTTTTCATGACAATAACCCTGTTAAACAATCGTTATCAAGTTATCCAGGTAATCGGCGCTGGTGGTTTTGGCGAAACCTTTCTGGCAGAAGATGTTCATTTACCTTCTCGCCGTCGTTGTGTAATCAAGCAACTCAAGCCGATAACTAATAATGAACCGCAAAATTATCAAATTATCCAAAAACGGTTTGAACGGGAAGCCGCAACCTTGGAATATTTGGGTGAAAGTAGTAACCAAATTCCTAAACTTTACGCCTACTTTTCTGAGAACGGGCAATTTTACCTTGTCCAAGAATGGATTCACGGCCAAACTCTGACAAAAATTGTCGAAGCCAAAGGATTTGAGAGTGAGACTGCTGTTCAACAAATTCTCTTGAGTCTGCTACCAGTCTTAGATTATGTCCACAGCAAGGGCATTATTCACCGGGATATCAAGCCTGAAAACATTATTCTCCGTTCTGTTGATAACAAGCCAGTTTTGATTGATTTTGGTGCAGTCAAAGAAACAATCCGTTCTGTGGTGAATTCTCCAGGATACCCCACGCGATCGCTTGTTATTGGTACGCCTGGATATATGCCTAGCGAACAAGCCGTTGGCCGTCCAGTTTACGGTACTGATATCTACAGCTTAGGTTTAACGGCGATTTATCTGCTAACTGGTAAACACCCACAAGAACTACAAACCGATTTAAAAACTGGGGAAATACTTTGGCAGGAGTACGCCCCTAACGTCTCTTCTCAATTGGCGGCGGTACTCAATCAAGCAATTAAGCCTCATGCTGGCGATCGCTACAGCACTGCTAGTAAAATGTTACACGCCTTGCAATCTGCTAGTAATATCCCTCCTCATTTAGCTGCAAAGACTTCCACACTCAATTTTCCTTCCACTGTTACATCAACTCGACAAACCCAGCCATTATATTCCCCGCAAAAAAATTCTGTGATTCCAGGCTCTTCAACTCCTGGAAACTGGCAAAAACCTGCTGTGATTGTTGGTAGTTTGCTCATAGGCGGCTTGCTTAGTGCAGTAGCAATTTCTAACATCACTCGTCAGCAACAACCAGAAACAACCATTGTCACAAGTCCTACCCCATCGCTAGAGTCTTTACCCACTCCTGCATCTACCGAATCGCCCCTTTCTTCCCAAACTTCTCCAGTTCCAGTTGTACCGGTTTCACCACCACGGCGGCGAGTGATTCCCGTGCCAACCTTTAATCCCCCAATTGTATCCACGCCACAGCCAGAAGAACCTGTAATTTCAGATACTCCAGCGCCAGAAGTACGTTCTACACCACAGCCAGAACCAGAGAATATTGCAGTTCCCACACCAGAACCACGTTCTACACCACAAAAGAACGAGCAACCGCCTAGCAAAGTAGCTGCAACTACCAGCAGCCAAAGCGTTCCCGCATTTCCTA
Source organism: Nostoc sp. UHCC 0252 (assembly GCF_034931145.1). NCBI lineage: Bacteria > Bacillati > Cyanobacteriota > Cyanophyceae > Nostocales > Nostocaceae > Nostoc > Nostoc sp. UHCC 0252. The sequence goes on from NZ_JAYGHE010000037.1 coordinate 55,738, forward strand.
CAGGTACATCAAGAAGTGCCGTAGAAGCTACCCTCGGCAAACCAAATCGAGATTTAAGAGGCGCGTGGGGCAATACCCGTGCTGTTGTTTACAAACTAGTACCAAACAAAATTGATCTTGGCTACTTATTTGATCGTAATTCTAAAGTCCTGCGTCAAACTGAGGTATCTTTTGCCCAATCGGTAGATCCGCAGGTAATGGAGGCTACCTTGAATGGAATGTTAAAGGGGCAAGCGACTGAAGAAATTAAGCAGGGGCTTAAACAGGTACAACAGCGTCAGTCTAATAATTTTAGATTTAAGAATGGCTCAGTCAAGGGCCAGATTATCCGCCAAGAATGTAATTTTATTTACATTAGTATTTGGGATGAAAAGTTGCATGATTTTGTGAGTCCATCGACAGCCAAAAGATGTTAACTTTCTAGAAAGTGTTGTTCTCAAAAATTTAATTTTTGTATCTTAGAAGACAGATTCAGGATTCAATATAGTATTTGAAAAACTGTCTTTACTGGGCTAAAATCTACATAATTTCAGTCTTCGCAAACACAAAAACCCAGTTTTTAGAATTAGTGTATTTGTCTTCTAAATTTTGCAGCTAAACCCATAAGAACCTGTTTTCCCCAATCCCCATTTCCAAACTGAGTTTCAAATTCTTAATCTTCATAAAGTTATAAATACCATTATTAAGTTTTTAATAATACTTGTCTCAGCTTGTACATTCATGTCGTAAATTGCGATCGGAATTGTGTAATCTGAAGACAGCAAAGCTAAATTATTCAATTGAGGTCTGATGACTCCTACAATCATGCGTCAGCTTTGGTCAGTGGTTGAAACTGCCCAAGCCAAGCTCCTCTTACAACTGGATGATGCTAGCTTGGTGCAGTGGTTAGTGAAACAAACCGAAACGCAAGTTTTGTTAGATCCTAACGAAACTGATTATCTGTGCCACTACATTCAATCTCGGCTCGCCCTTATACGTGATATTGCCCATGAACGTCAGTGTTCATGATAGTAAAATCACGATAAATTGATTGATAGTCAAGTATTATTACTATTGACTATTGGTTTTTTAGAGAAATAACCTTCCATTAAGCAGTCCGAGCCAACTACACGCCAACGAACCCGTTCCAAAGACAATGCCTCAGTCATGGTAGTAAAACCTAAATCGCCCACAGGTGTGGGAGCAATGTTACCACCAATGATTTTTGGGGCGATAAACGCTAAAACTTTTTGCACTGCTCCTTGAGCGATCGCACTTGCAGCTAAAGTACCGCCGCATTCCCACAATACGCTACAAAAACCCCGCTCATACAAGTACGCCATTGCCTGATCTGGTGTAAGGGATGTTAATTCCACGACTTCCACCCCCTGTTTGAGCAACAGTTCTTGGAAATCGGGGTTAGCACCCTTCTCTGTCAACACCAAAGTAGGAGCATCCGCAGTTCGCCACAGATGGGCACTTTCCGGTAAGTTGAGATGGCGACTCATCACTACCCGCAGGGGATTATGTGCCTCCAGATGATGGCTGGTTAAATAAGGATTATCCTGTCGCACTGTATTACCGCCGACAATTATTGCATCGCAAGCCGCCCGCAACTGATGTACTTCAGTGCGGGCTTCTTGGCTTGTCACCCAGGCGCTATGACCAGAGGTAGTAGCAATTTTGCCGTCTAAAGTCATGGCATATTTTAAAATTCCCAAAGGTCGTTTGTAGAGAATGCGATGCACAAAAGCTTCATTTAGTTGACGACAAGCTGACTCTTCTACTCCCACCAACACTTCGATCCCCGCCGCTCGTAAACGGGCAATACCACCTCCAGCTACAAGTGGATTGGGGTCAACCATACCCACCACCACTTTTGCCACCCCTGCTTGGATCAATCCTTCTGAACACGGGGGAGTCCGCCCGTAGTGATTGCAAGGTTCAAGTGACACATAGATTGTTGCACCACGAGCGCGAACGCCTGCTGCTTGCAAAGCAAACACTTCTGCATGAGGCTCACCTGCACGAGGGTGAAACCCTTCCCCGACAATCTCGCCATCTTTGACAATCACCGCTCCCACTAACGGGTTTGGCGAAGTCCGTCCTAAAGCGCGGCGAGCAAGTTCCAAACACCGCAGCATCATGCGAGAGTCAAAATCAGTTCCTATTTTTTCGTTTATAACTGCTGACTCCACTAGATGTATATTTTCCTGAGTGTAATTTGCTAAGGATGCATCTGCTTGAGCGACTACTGGGGAATTATCCATAATTTTACGCAGTACTGTAAATATTCTGCACGCGATCGCGCAGCCTTTCCATAGGATAATCGCGCTTTGCTCAGGGTAATGTTCCTTTAAGCGATCGCTTCCATCGCGGAAAACGAGTCAACCATCCCCTGAGTAGCAACTTTTACTTAAATAAACGATTATGTAGGCGACGTTTTATCCAAAAGTTATTCCTAAAGAAGTTGACCCTACCTTGTTCACGATCCGCTCCTGAGTCTGCAAGGTTTTGTTTCTTTTTTCTCCAGTGATCAAGGGAGTAAATATTAAAGCTGCTACCTGCAAGCAAAATAAACAGCACAATCCCGTAAGAAAGCATAGAAGTAGCTGCACTCCAGTTTTGGATCGATGTCACCCCCAACTTTAAAATAATCATCAGGGCAAAGGTGACAATCAAAGCGCTTCTGGTTGCTAACCCAAGTGTGATTAACACGCCCACAATTAACTCTACAGGGGGCACTAGGTAAGAATTGATTCTCACCAGAAATTCTGGAAAATAAGAATTTGCTAGTTCTTTGACAGTATCTTCAGCGAATCCAGGGATGTTAAAAATGCGAGTAAATCCGTGATTAAAATAATTCACACCGATGAGAATTCGCAGCAACAAATAGGCGATCGCAACATCCTTTGATTTGAGACTAATGTAGTTTCTGTTTTCATTCATTGCCTTAACTCCAACTATAGTACGTCAACGTTGATTGATTTCAATTGCAGGAATTGAGAAATTCTTGGCGGTTTTGAGGGCTAACGTTCTTTCATAGACAAAATTAAGCGAACTGAGCGATCGCGTAATAAGTAAGTGTGAAGCCAAGTAAGCAATACTAGCAAACGACTGCGATAGCCAGGAAGATATACTAAATGAACTCCTAGCCACATCAGCCAAGCCAAGCATCCTGTAAAGGCAAATGCGCCAATTTTTCCTACACCTGAATAACAGCCAATAATCGCTAATCTTCCCTTGTTGAAATAGCTAAAAGGCTCTGGTGATTTCCCTCGAAATTGCCGTTGAATATTTCGAGCTACAGCAACACCCTGCTGAAGTGCCTCTGGTGCAACCCCAGTTAATGGTTTACCGTTCTGTTCCATATATGCCAGATCCCCAATAGCATAAATATTGGGTTGCTCTAGCAATTGTAGGGTGGGATGAACAAGTAATTTTCCCTTCTTTGCTGAAGATATCTCCTCAGATGTTGTCGGATAATTCGCCTCTAACCCCGCAGTCCAAATGACGGTTGCAGTTGGAATTATCTCATCGTTTTGCAGATATAAAGATTCAAGAGTCACTCTAGTCACTTTTGTTTGCAGATAAACTTCCACTCCTAGCTGATGTAATCTTTTGTAAGTGTAAGTTCCCAACTTCTTTGGCAAATCAGCCAATAAGCGATCGCCAGATTGGACGAGAATCAACCTCACTTGCTGCCAAAGTGTCGGATAATCTCGACGCAAGTGGCCTCGAAGCATTTCAACGAAAGCACCTGCAACCTCAACACCCGTTGCCCCACCACCGACGATGGTAAACGTCAGCAGTTGTTGGCGTCGTGATGAATCAGATTCCTGGATTGCTCCCTCAAAACAAGAGTAAATTTGATTTCGGATTGCTATTGCTTCTTCTAATGTTCTCATCGAGAAAGCATATTCTAAAGCTCCAGGAACTCCCAAAAACTGGGTTTGGCTGCCAGTTGCCAGCACCAGAAAGTCATAGGTAATTACACAACTATCTGTTTCAACAGTTTGCCCCGAAAAATCAATTTGCTCGACTTCAGCCATCAAAAACTGAACCTTAGACTTATTCCGCAGGAAAGAGAATCGCCGTAATATCGTGCGGATAGGGTAAGCAATGTACTCAGGTTCCAATTGACCTGTCGCAACTTGATACAACAACGGTACAAAGGTGTGATAGTTGTTGCGATCAATTAACAATACATCTGCACCAGAATTAGCTAAAGATTGGGCAGCTTGCAATCCACCAAATCCAGCGCCAACAATGACAACGCGGCGACTGTTCATTCTTCCCCTCTTGATTTAGCTAGCCAGCCAAGTTATTAACTGTCAATATATTGATAACAAATTATCGATAGTGCATCAGCGCTTAGGCAACCTTATTTTGCCAGACCTCTTGAACTAAAATTCAAGCCTGTCCCTCTCCGAGTCGGAGAGGGACAGGTTTTGCGTAGTAAAACCAGGGAGAGGTCTTTTATATGAACAATCGCCCCACCCATCACAGCGTCGCTACAAGATCCTTTAAGCGATCGCGTCCATCACGGAATACTGGCCAACCATCCCCCACCAACACTGCTTCAACTCGACTCAGTTCTGCCAACCTGCGAACAGAGGCAACAGCCTCTTCTCGATTTAGCAGCTTGTCATCTGGCAGTATAGTTAAACTACCTGCTTTCCTTGCCCTGACTAAATCCCCTGTAATCAAAGTTGTTTCCTCCAGTAACAGAGCCAATTCACCAGGAGTTTTCGAGCCTTGGAGTTCAATTACTTTTAACCCAGGTACAAACTCTTCATCATCAGATAACCAGCGATCGCAAGGTATAGGGAAAGTATCTTTTTCTGCTACAGGGCCAGCTATCTTAGCATAAGTTTGATCGGCAATTTCCTTACTTGCCCTGACATGCTCAGAATTCGTCAGCACAATCCAAAGCACACCACCGAGGGATTTCAAATGATTCCAATCATGGTTTGATAGGGCTACTGGGTCAATCAAGATGTTTCCATCTGGGCGAATCCAGGCAATCCCATTGAAATCAATATTTCTTGCCGGATTGAAATTAGACCAGCTATAGAGATCGGGACGATGCAAAGATTTCATGATGATTCTGGATCGGTACTTCAGTAATTGACTATTAATATCAATAATTAAGTATATAGATTAATAAGGTTGCATTCCCTCTGAATCTGGAATTTGATTATACTACGATAAGACTATCGGTATTTTGGATTTATCGTTAGAAAAATTCCTGCATAACCGCAACAGATTGTTGAATTCACAATGTTCTCTCTGCGCCTCTGCGGTTCGTTTCTCTTCAACACCCCAACTTGATTTTATTGCGATCGCCACCACCAGAAAGCAAAGGAGTTCATAATCATGTTAGGGGTAATTTATGTCCCACCACAATTTTATTGAGGAAAATCATCCAAAATGTTACTGCATTTAAGTACTTGGCAAGAAGTGGAAGCTTATTTACAGCAGTCACGGGGTATTATTTTCCCTATTGGTTCCACAGAACAACATGGGCCAACTGGTTTGATTGGTACTGATGCCATTTGTGCAGAAGCGATCGCGCATGGTGTGGGTGATGCGACTCAAGCGATCGTTGGCCCTACAATCAATGTGGGAATGGCACTGCATCATACTGCCTTTCCTGGTACTATCAGTCTGCGTCCCAGCACTTTAATTCAAGTAGTGCGAGATTATATAACTTGTTTAGCCAAAGCTGGTTTTACCAAGTTCTACTTTATCAATGGACACGGCGGTAATATTGCTACCCTCAAAGCTGCATTCTCAGAAACTTACGCCCATTTAGAAGACTTGCAGATTTCCAATGCTCAACACGTGCAATGTCAAGTGGGAAACTGGTTTATGTGCAATTCTGTATATAAGCTAGCTAAAGAATTATATGGAAATCAAGAAGGTTCTCATGCAACCCCAAGTGAAGTAGCTCTCACCCAGTACGTTTATCCAAAGGCGATTAAGCAAGCACCCCTCTCGCCAGAAGTTGCAACCGGACACAGAATTTACAGCGCAGCTGATTTTCGAATGCATTATCCAGATGGACGTATGGGTTCAAATCCGGCTTTAGCAACACCAGAACACGGTAAGCAATTTTATGATTTGGCGGTGAAAGAACTTAGCAATGGGTATTTGGAATTTTTGAACGCAGAATAAAGAATGTTGAGTAATTCATGACTAAGCCTTAATACAGTATTCCATAAATTCGCAACGAATCGAGTTCCCTACTGATAAGGCTTTGCAAGACTCAATCACGCAACAAACTTGTGAAATCTTGTACTGAGAAATAACAGCATCCTATTTTTTTTTTGTTGGCTTGGCATACTCCAAATTTCCCGTAAAAATAATGTGGCTACAAACCAAGGCTCAAGCAAATAGCGTCTCCAAAGTCTTTTCGGTTCAGACAGCAAGCGATACAACCATTCCAAACCCACCCTTCCCATCCACCGAGGAGGAGTGGGTATTGCTCCTGCTACATAGTCCATGCAGGCTCCACTAGTTAAAATAGTGTTGGCATGAATATATTCCAGATTTTCAGAAATCCAATGCTCTTGGCGTGGCATACCCATTCCTACCATTAGTACATGAGGTTTGTAAGCATTAATTGCAGCCAGAACCGCAAGATTTTCTTGACTATTTTTATCCATATCAATGTAGCCATGAGCGCAAGCAATGTCTAAACTAGGAAACTTCTCGCGTAAAATACTTGCTCCTTGTTCAGCAATTCCTGGCTTTGAACCTAAATAGAATACACGCCAACCTTTATTAGCTGCTTCCGCCATCAGAGGCCATATCCAATCAGCATAGGTTACTCTTTGTTCTCGTTTCATCGGAAAACCTAACAACTTTCCAATGAACAATAGAGGCATACCATCAATATGGATATATTCAGCCTGAGCATAAAAAGCTTGCATTTCAGGGTCATTATGAAATAGATAAAGACTATGCAAGTTGTGATTTGCAATAATCCACTTCTGCTGTTTCTCGACAGATTCTTCAATTAATAAATTTAACTCTGGGATAGAGAGCGCATCAACTTTAATACCAAGAAGTTTATAAGAAAATCGTTTTTTCATGACTTAAGATTTTTATTTTTAGAATTATGAGAGTTTATGTCACAGCAAAGTGATTATTTAGAAAGCAATTGGTAGAAATATTTAAATTTATAAATATTTAAATATTAAGAAAATTTAAAACTAGAAAGACTTAACTAAACATGACTTATTTTCATCAAGATATTGGCGATATTGTGTGCTTTTGCATTCCAGGAATATTTTTCTGTAATTAAGGTATATGCTGTATCTACGAGTGGTTGATATTTATGAAAATTTGAGGCTGCATCCAGTATTGTATTAGCGACTTCTTCAGTAGAATATCCTGTTACTAGAAGATGTTCTAAGTGCCGAAACTCTTCTAAACCTCGTAAGCCTTCTGGTGTTGATACAACCAACTTTTTACTAGCAAAATAATCTAATGCTTTATTACGAGCGCCACCTGCTACTGCTTGTTTTGAGAATGGAAGCAAAGCAATGTCCGCATATTTAACATGGTCAACGAAATCCTCTCTTTTAGGTAAAAACCCTAAGAAAGAAATATTAGAGGGTATTGGTTCTGAAATATCGCTACTATCTCTACCTATAACAACAAAATGAATTTTTTCTTGATGACTTTCAAGATGTTTCGCAACCTCAATAGTCATTGACACAGACATATCATTACTTGGAAATTGAAATGTTTTCGGAGCAATAAGAACCACTATTTTTGCTGGTCTGAAGGCTTGATAGGGGTCTTTATTTAACAACAATTCAGTATTTAGTAAATCTTCAGTAACTCCATTCCCAATACTATAAATTTCTTGTGGAGTTTTACCGTACCACTGGGAAATTAGTTTAGGAATAGAGTCACCTGCTGCAATAATTGGACTACCAGAGAATACCAAAATTCCCTGAGCAATATATGTCTTAATACATTGTACAAACTCCTTGAAAGGATTGGCAACTGAAAACAAGCGCATCCAGTATTCATATGCTGAAAATGTATGGAAATCTAATACAAGAGAGGAATTTTTATGTTTTCTAAGCTTAAGTGAAATTAAAGCAGCTAATCCAGGTAAAGTTTCTTGAGCATAAACAATATCTGGGCAAAACTCATCGATACACTTTCCTATAGTTTGAATATATGATTTTAGACTTCTTGAACCAATCGAAAGGGAAGGAGCATAATTAACTGATGAACAATCTAATCCTAGCTGAAAAACATCAAAATCTTTAGTAAGATATTGTCCTAAATAAAAAGGTCTAGTAAATGCACCAAATGGTTGGCTTGAATCAAGCGTTGAGACAATTAGTAAGCGTTTACCCATAACATGATTGATTATTCAACTATTTAATAAATTGAGGTTTTGAAAGATTTTTATGACTTAGACAGTTATAAATTATCTAAATATTATTAGCTAATGGTTATAAGTAGCAAAATCAGATTTCCGAGTTAGTTTGGCTAATATCATCAGAAAAGGTAGGAGAACTTGCCAAATTTCTGTAACCAATAATTGCTCTAATGTAAGGTAAGAACCAGTAAAATATCCACAATGGGCCTGAGTGTCGGATACAAAATATAGTCCAGGATTTTAATGGAAATCCTTTAATTTGCATCACTTTTTCCAAGCGCTGTAATACACTTAAATTGGTATCTACCCAACTATTGTGGATAGAGTTTTTAGTACAAGTACCAATATATCCAGGAGCTACCCATATTTGACAACCTAATTTCCGCGCTCTGAGCGCATAATCTAAATCTCCCAAACTGTGAATAAAAGCTGTATCAATATTGCCAACTTTTGCAGCAACAGTTTTAGGAATTAGCACACAGTTACCATACATAGCATCACATTGTTGGATAACCGAACTTGGTTCTAAAAATTCAAATTTGTTAGAATACCACTTTTTAGATTTTATTGCTCCTCCATAGGTTGCTTTTCCTGTCATTGGATCTTTCGTTGAACCAACTACAATTGAGTCTGGATAACCTTGCTCAGATAAATTTTGATGAATCTGTAATAATTTACTGACAGCATTAGCTTCTAGAAATGTGTCATCATTCAGCCACAGATAATAATCATATTGATTTTTTATCGCCTCACCAAAGGCGAGATGCATCCCTCCCACCCAAAATAAATTGCCATTACCCTGAAGAATATGTACTTCTGGATATTGTGCTTTTATCGCTTGTGCAGTTCCATCAGAACTACCATCATCAGTTAGATAGACATCAAAATTATTTTTCTGCTCATATAAAGTATGTAGACAGGCGAGAGTTATATTACGCCTGTTATGACAGGTCATCACTACAGCTAGATTTGCTTTTTTCATCCTATTTACCTCATGTAATTTGTCTGGAAACGAGCAATACAAATAATAAATTTAAACGTAATAAAAATAATTACGTTTAAAGTTTCGCCATTTTTTCTATCCAGCTACTTAAGTTAATATCTAAATTAAAATTTCTTAATTTTTGTTCCATTCTTCTAATCACCAACATATATCGATGCAAAACTGATACGCGAGGCATTTGGAGTCTGACAACCTCTTGGCACAACCATCGATATTTTTCGGAATTGATATTAAGTTTTTTCAATTTTTTGATTTGTGCATTCCAATCGTTATAAAAGAATAAATTGAAGTAATGAATCGATGTAATATCATTCCAATGTTTAATTTGTAATTCTGGTGATAATCGGTTATGTAGAGGCAATGGATAACTATAATTAGGAGGAAGATGGTCGACGTTTTCTTCCAACGCACATAAAGTTACAGATAAAACAGATTGCTCAACAAAATAAATACCTTGAGGAGGAGTTATATCAAGGCGCATTACTTTTTCAAAATTCTCTTTCCAAGCTGTAAATATACCTGCACTCCTTCTCACAACGACCAAACCAGAATTCCAGTAAGCTCTAATTCTTTTCTTACCAATTGGTGTTTCAACAAATACCTCACGCTTTACCCCCAGCACTTCATATAATTTTTTCCAGTACCATTCTTGAGAGTCTCGCAAACCTGTAGAACCAATTCCTTGGCCATATTCAGGACGTAACCGAGCGCTACAATTCGCGGGTAATAAAAATTCTTTTGGTTCAGAGAAAAAGCATTTGTCACTGTCCAGAAAAACTAATATTTCTGCATCAATATTTTGTTCTGCATAGGCACAAGTTAGGGGCTTATTTGCTAAATAATATTCATGGAATTCTTGATTGATAGGGATTTGTTGATGATTTACCTGTAACGCTTCAAATGCTTTTTGGGTTTGCTTTGCTATAGGTTCGCCCACTCTAGGATGAAAACTATATATAGGCGTATCTTTCAATTCTCCACAGAATTTACGAATACTTTCTGCAAGCATTAAAGATTGGGCTTCTAAGCGCCCAGGTTCTGTACAAATTATAAAAGCTATAGGTATTGACATATTATGAAGTATTGATTTACTAAGCTAGTTACTAAATGAAGATTTCTTTGTTATCGTCAATATCTCCTGAAACAAACCTGAATAACGACATGCTTGAAGTTCCAGAGTAAATTCTTGCTCTGCTTTTTTGCGAGCATAGAATGACAGCTTTTCTAAACGTTGTTCATTTTCAAGTACCCAGGCAATTCCTTTGGCGAAATCATCAACTTCATAAGGGTTCGCTAAATAGCCGTTCTGTTGATGATCAACAATATCTTTTAAACCAGTAGAATTAAATGCAACAACTGGAGTACCACAAGCGAGAGATTCCGAAGCTGTCTGTCCAAAAGATTCTTGCAGAGACGGTACAAGCATCACATCAGCTGCTGAGTAAACAGTTGCTAAAGATATATCATCATATAAATGCCCTAAATAGTATGTTTTAAAACCCAAATCAAGTGGATTTTCAGGTTGAGATGCCCCAAAAATCACCACTTCAAAGTCTTCTTTCCATCCAGATTTACTCAATTCTTGTAAAGCTGGTTGCAACAAATGAAATCCTTTATTTCGATCGCTTGTTGCTTCAATTGCTCCAAAGAGAATTAGCTTCTTATTTTGAGGTAACTTCAGTGTTTCTCGCGCAAAATGCTGATTAATCGGTCGATATTTTTGAGTATCCAATCCGTGAGGAATCACCTCGATTCGAAAATTCTGGAACAAAGAACTAGAACTAGCGCACTCTGCTAACCAAGAACTTGGGGAAACCAGAGTTAAGTTAAGATTTTTCCAAGCTTTTACTTTGCGCCGCCATACCCAACGAGATAAATCCCATTCATTACTACTGTTGAGTTGGGGACAAGATCCACAGGATACTTTGTAGCGATCGCATTCTCCAATAACATGACACCCTCCAGTAAACCCCCACATATCATGGAGAGTCCAAACTAAAGGACGCTTCAGTTTAGGCAACGTTTCTATTTGCATAAAAGCTGCGCTAATCCAATGCAAATTGATTATATCTGGATTAATTTGAGCGACTTTAGGAATAATTCTATCTGGCAACCATTGAATAAAAAATGGAGTGTTTTTCTTTTGACGATAAAGTTTTAATGGTAGGCTTTCAAATGTCAATTTAGCCTTGGCAATCCCTTGAAATAGTCTAAGCTTAGGGGCAATTACTGTTTTATCATTACTAGATTTTTCCTGAACTAACATTTGTGACTGTAGTCCTATATCTTGCAAACCTGTGTGTAAGCGATAGGCAGCCCTTGCAGCACCTCCACCAATATCGTGAGTACTAAGATGTAAAACTTTCATTTTTATTAACTGCGTAATTACTAACTAAAATATTCTTATGATTTCGTTGATATTCCAGGGTCAAAGATAACGAAGTGGTGACATACATTAACCAATTCCAACTGGGAGTTAATAGTCGAGCTTCCGAAAAATTAACTATTACAATGATAATTAGCATCTGCATTGGCCAATAATCTTCTGGTTTTTTAGCAACAGAAATAATTCGATTAAATGCCATTAAAAAGAACCTGATAAAACCTGCTGTGAAAGTCAAAAAACCTAAAAATCCTAATTCTAATAATAGTTCTAAAAAACCATTGTGGGCATTACTTGCCCAATCATAAGTAGCCCTTAAATTAGATGCATCAGTACTAGTCCAAAACCCAGAAAATCCATAACCTAGCCAGGGTCTTTCCCAAATCTTGGACATCACTAGCTCCCAGAGATCAGAACGTCCATTAAAGGTAAGGTCTTTCCCAGAAGTACCAACTACAGCGTCGGCATTATTAACAAGTAATGTTACACCTACAATTAATAACATTAATGCCGAAGTAATCATAATAACTTGTAATTTATAATTAGTTTTTTGAAAGGATTTATAGATCGGTAAAAGCAATATCATCGTTAATAAAATCGTTAAAGATGTTGTCGAACGTGAGAGGATAATTAGAGATACAGATACCCCACATATTCCCCACATCAACCAACGATATCGATTGCTACTAAGAGCAAGGTGCAAAAAAGCTCCTGCGCTCCAAGCCATCATGTATCCTAATTCATTTTTATGACCATAAATTCCGCTCCACATATCTACTAATTCAGGCGATTTGTGAATAAAACCAGGTATAAATGCAGAAAAGAACATCGATAATAATGCAGATGCGCCAAGGGCCCAAGCGATTAGTCTCATTTGTTCTCTGAGGGAATAACGCATTGCCAAATAGATTGCCAGAAAATACAGTCTGATTAAACCTCTCAAATAAGTAAGACTAGAATTTAAGTCTCCTGACCACAAAACAGAAAATATAACTATTGTTATTAAAAGAAATTGTAATGGGCTTCTGGTAATTACATAAAGAAAGCCTTTCCAGTATAAAAGTAGAAAATAAAATAGAATTAAATATGAAACTATATTGAATATAGTATCTAACTTATCGCCTCCAAGAGTAGATGTGGAAATTTCTTGTGCAGGGTGTATGGTCAATGCCCCTACAGTAATGAGCAATAATAAGATAGTTAATATTTTTTCTGTTAACTTTACCTTAGTTTCTGTTTCTGACATTTTATTTGTGTTTAATTTACTAGATTGCTAGTTATGTTTCACTTTTGAGTAATTTAATTTTTTCTTAAATTCTTCTTTAAAAATATCTAATGCAGTTGCTTTATAAACTGTTTTCTGTGTAAAAATATCTGCTTCTATATTCCTCACAATAAATGGTGGATGCTTTAAAGGAAATTCCATTGCCTCTATCGGCATATTAATAAACGAAAATTCTTGCTTGGAATTAAAATGAGTTGCATCTGCACCAACACCAACATTAGAAATTAAATTGACATTGGGAATAATGCTTAAACTACCCTGCATCCAGCAAGCAAATGTCCATTGATAATCCCAGGTTATACCTGTAGGATTGTTATAAACAGACTGAAATATTCGTCGCCAATAGTTTACTGCTTTCGGATCTATAAGAATATGATGTAAAAGGTTTTCTGCTTCCACTTCTTTCCAGAGTTTGATAGTCAAATCATAATGTTGCCAAGCACGTCTCCAACTTGCCCAACCCCAGCAGTGGTTATAGCGAGAAAAATAGTAACTGTAATTTGTGCGTTTTCGCCCAAATTGAACATTTTGGGCAGATATGGTGGCGATTCTAGTATCATATCTATATTTTTCCAGTAGTTCTTCGCTAAATCTGAAAAAAGTCGGGTGAGGGATACAATCGTCTTCTAAAATAATTGTCTCTTCAACATTATTAAATACCCAATCTAAGCCACTAGATACTCGTTTTGCACAGCCTAAGTTAATATCAGAATAGTTCTTAATAACTTCACATTCCCAATCAACCTTTTCAATAATTGCCCTAGTTTCTTCACACTTCTCTGCCTCACCTTCACGGTTGCTGCGAGGGCCATCTGCAATGACAAAAAGTTTTTTTGGCTTGGCTTGGCGAATAGCTTCAAAAACTTTCTCTGTTTTTTGTGAACGATTGAAAATAATAAGAGCTACTGGTGTTTGCATTTTTGATTAATTTGGCTAGGTTCATTGGTCGGTAAAGGTTAAAGATAAAAATCAAAATTTATAAAAAGGAAGTAGCGATCGCATCTGAATTTTAAATATTTTTTGTGTTCTTTTATCAAATGCATTGCATAGAAAAGCAGCAGAAGCTTGGGATATTATTGTTGCGATCGCGGCTCCAAAACCCGCATATTTAGGGATAAGCAAGAAATTAAGAATAATATTTAATATTGCCCCAAATAAAGTTTTACCTAAAGAAATGTGGTTCAAACTTTCAGCGATAAACCACGGTGATGTTGCAAGACCCATAAATACAAATAAAGAAGTCCAAATATGAACTGCTAATATTGGGCCTGCTTCTGCGTATCCATTTCCAAACATCACCATAATTATCTTGTCAGATAAAAATGTCATTGGCAGAGCAATTGCAAAAGATATATATGTCAGGAGACGGAGTAATTGTCCTATACGCTGATAATAAAGACTTTCTGATTTTTCTTTAGCTGCGTAAATTGAAGGAGCAACTGAAGAGACAATGGCCGCAGGAATAAAATACCAAATTTCAGAAACACGGACAGCAGCAGAATAAATTCCAACCTCGCTATCTCCAATCATTTGGCCTAACATTACCTGGTCTATTCTCATAAAAATCATGATGGCGAACCCCGAAAAAATGAGGGGTAAACTCTCTTTTAAAAGAGTCTTGGCAGCACTAAAACTCCAGCGCCATAACAACACCGAAGTTCCTCTGATTTGGTAAACAATGAGCAAGCCGATTGCACTCATGACAAATTCTGCTAATGTTACCCAAGCAAAAGCTAACAATGGTGCTTTTGTTAAAATTAGTCCTATTTTGATGATGGTATTGAGTAGAAAAGCTATATTCTTAGCAATCACACTGTATTTTGACTGCACCTGTGATTGAAACCACAGTTCGATGGTATCAGTCGCCCTAAAAATTCCTGCCATTGCTAAAATTGCAACTAGCCATATCTTCAGTGCTTCATGCTCACCTAAGAAGAACATACTGCCAACTGCCAATAAGACAGACGCAATTCCACCCAGAAACTTTAACCAAAAAGTGGTTCCTAAAATTTCCTCTTTGTTTGATGATTTACGGACAATATGGCGAACTACTACATCGTCTAGTCCAAGAGTAAAAATCGGACTAAATAAGCTAACAAAAGCTAAAACATAGTTAAAAAGACCATACTGCTGTACTCCTAAATAGCGTGCTACCCATACTCCTACTACTAAGCTTGCACCCATACGGAGAATGCGGTCAGCGAACAACCAACCTGTATTGGCAATAATTGCCCGCAGCCCAGAACGAGATTTTAATTGTGATAAGCTTTTAAGTTTTAATTTACTTAGCATTACCCTTTCTTAACCATGTGACACTCTCCATCAATATGCAAATTTTTGATAATTTAACTCAGAATTTTATAGAACTATTGACTAATATTTTTTAATTTGCCAGACATGAAAAGTTTTAAAAAGTAGTTAAATAGCAGAACAATACCCTTGATTTTCCAATAAAAATTACGTTCAAACAAAAATATTATTTTCAAATATGAAATAAAATCTGTAATTTTCGGGCATGGGATTGTTTTTAGCTCATCAAGGGATTTAAAGGCTAATAATAACGGTAAACTAAAATAATTTTTTTGAAGGATGTAATTAAATAAAGAATTGCGTTTCCAAAATCTTTTATATTCATAGTTATTGTCTACATCTAAAAATCTCTTGTTATGATACTGATTATTTTGATGGATTCTATACCTTACTAAAGGGTTAGACATATAAAACTTTTTAGCCCCTACCAAAGAGGCTCCCCACACCAGACAATCATCAGCCCTTACGCGCCAATCTTCTGTGTTTGGAATAGGTAAAAATTTACTGATTATTTCTCGCCGTATTGATAATGTTGAAGTTATGGAACCAATCCATTCACCATTGCATAAAGTTCGGATTACTGAATAACCCAAATCTACATCAACTACATCAGTTTTAAATATTCCTTCCATTGCCCCAAATTTCTTATATGCACAAAAGAGAAAGTCACATTCACTACGTCTCTTATAAAAATTTAGGGCAGTTTCTAAATATTGAGGTTCGTAAACATCATCAGCATCTAAAAAAAATAAAATTTCTCCAGTTGCGGCTAAAAAACCCTCGTTGAAGGATGATAACTGCCCTTGATTTTTTTCTTTGAAGATACATTTAACATTGTCTGCTTGAGCAAATCTAGCGATGACTTCCGCAGAATTATCTGTGGATGCGTCATCAACAACAATAATCTCATCAAATTTAATTGTTTGAGTTAAAGCACTATCAATTGCCTCTGAAATAAATTCAGCGTAATTGTAGTTATTAATTAAACAAGATGTTTTTATTTTGCTTTTATCCATATAAAATCAAAATGCCTCCCCAAGAAAAATTAAATTTTGTCATTTGTTTCGATTAACGATCTTTGGAAAATTTGGTTAAACCACTAGATACTAAATCTTGTTCAATTCGTGGCTTTTTACTTTCAGGCAAATAATTATGAGAATCATTTTTAATATTCACACCATTAATGACTATCCCTAACACCTTCTGACCTGACTGGTTTAAAAATTCTTTAGCTGAATTGGCACTGTTCAAGTCAACGACTCCAGGACGAACGACTAATAGGATACCGTCAGTTAGGGTGCTTAAAACAGCAGCATCTGCTATACCTGAAAGAGGTGGGGTATCAAAAATAACGAGATCGTAATCTCTACCAAAATTATTTATCAATGTTGCCATCCGTTGAGAATCTAGTAATGCTACTGGATTGGGAGGCAAAACTCCAGAAGTTAGAACTTCTAGATTAGGCATCACTTCTTGAACAACTTCGTCTAAAGAAACTTGACCGACGATGACATTACTTAGTCCAGATGTATTGTTTAGCCCCCAAATATGATGCTGTATGGGATTACGCATATCTGCATCCACCAATAAGACTCGACGACCTGCCTGAGCCATAGTCACAGCTAAATTTGCAGATACGTCAGACTTTCCTTCTTTAGAAACGGAACTTGTGATTACAATACTCTTGAGCGGTTTATCAGAACAGAGGAACTTTAAGTTTACTTGGAGTATTTGGTAAGCGTTACCAAGAGGGAAATAAGGAATATCTCTGCCAATAACTTTGGGAATAGGTCTATCAATTCCTCCTATGGAAGAATGAGTTTTACCATTTTTACTTTGTGTAGGAATCACTCCTAAAACAGTGTATTTCAAGACTTCTTTAGCCTCTTTAACTGTCTTCACTGAGCGGTCTATTAAGTCTAAGCTAAAGGCAACAATAATACCCAAGAAAAGACCAACTGCTCCTCCACCAACAATAAATAAGATTTTGCGAGGGCCTTCTGCTTTATCAGGGACTAAAGCTAAGGAAATGACACGAGCGTTAGGAATCTTTTGGTTTTGTACAATATCAATTTCTTGACGTTTCTTTAAAAGTGTTTCGTAAGTTGTTTGAGCCGCTTGTAGTTTCCGTTCTAGCTCTCGTTGAGTCTGTTCTAGTCTTGGTAAATTATTTGCTCGTTTGATGTAAGCATCTTGCTGCCGTAAAAGGGTGGCAATTTGTCTTTCTAGACCGACACGTTCTGCTTGAGCACGAGTAATATCTGCAATTAAGTTTTGGCGCAGTTGTCCAATCTGTAAACTTCCTTCTGTTACTTGTGCTTTCCCGGCAACTTGTCCTGTCCGCTCTTTTAGTAAATTCTTAAGAGCTACAACTTTATCTTCTAAGTTAGTGATTGTAGGATGCTCAGGAGAAAAACGAGTCCGCTCTATTGCTAGTTGACTTTCTGTTTCTTGGAGTTGGATAAGCACTTTCTGAACTCCAGGTGCTTGGCTCAAGTCAGATGCGATTACACCTTGACGTGAATCTAACTGAACTTCACTACCTAACTGTTCTAAACGGCCTTTGACATCATCTAGTTGAGCTTGAGCTTGAGAAATTTGGTTTCCTAACTTGGATATTGTATCAACTGCTGCGGTTGCTTCTTGTCCCAGAACAACAACTTTATTTTGTTCTTTAAATACCCGTAGTTTTGATTCGGCTCTTCTGACAACTTCCTCAGATTTCGGTACTTCTGTTACGAGAACGGCTTTGGCTGTCCGCGCTTCATCCTGATTAGCCTCGATATTTAAATTGATATAATTTTTGATAACTTCATTGACGATTTCGGCAGCTAGTTCAGGGTTAGTGCTTTTATAAGAAATTTGCACAACATCAGTGCCTTTAATTCCTTCTATTTTTAGTTGGCTTATCAGGTCACGAATAGACAGTAGTTTACCTTTATTATCTTTGAGGTTGAGGGATTTAATTGTTTTGTCAATCACTGGATTTGAGCCAATAACTCTCACCTGAGTTTCCAAAGGATTGTCATTGATATTCAAGGCTTCTAGCCGTCCTATATCTTCGGATAAGCCTGTGAGTGAGGAAGATCGATTTGTTTTAATCATCAAACTCCCTTCTGCTTTATAGAAGGGTTTTAGTGAAAATGCATATAAACATCCAAGGGTAACAGCGATGCTAAAAATTCCGACTAGAGGTAGCCAACGCCGTTGAACAACTTCTAAGTATTTCTGAATATTTACTTCTTCAAACTGTGGCAAAGATTCCATTGTCATAATATGTACAAATTCAATAAAAAAGTTTATTTACTCACAGAAAATGTTTCTATTTATCAGTGTTTTATCGGCGATTAGGATTGGAGTCTATTTAGATATGGTAATAGTTGCATTGATTGTAAATCAAAGTTTTTTTTAGCGGGGTTTGTTCAAAAAAACAAATAAACTAATTAGGTTAAATAGTCGCACTTACAGATCAAGTTGCTTGATATTATCCTGGCGGCAAAAATAGGATAGCTCGCAACTTTCTTTTAATTTATTCACTTTCGATTTTTTGTCAACTTTGTTTTCTGCCACTGTAACTTTGCGTTAGTACTGACGCAAGTGTTCGTTAGCAATCTAACAATCAACATCATATTATGTAAGAACACTGAATTGTAGAACTTTACACAAAATTCATACAAATTGCTAGTATATTCGCTACTTGTTCACTAACTGTGAAAACACAAGAGTAATTAATACCTTAAAGGTAAGGAATAGAGCGATTGCTCCGTCCTCTAAACAATATAAATATTTCAAATAGAAACTTTATAGAGTCAATATAGCCACTTGGAACGACTGGGTGAATGTCTATATAACCTGTTTAAAAGCTTTCAGCAAAAATTAATTCTTGCTCTAAATAACGATCAATCTTGGGAATGATAGGTACTGTAATAATAAGGTTGTGTGATTTGAGTGTCACAGTTGTAATAACTTGTACTCAGTTTAAGTTTATGAGGCTGATGAAAAATGTTTTTTGATGTGGCTTGAGGTATGAAATTATAATTCAATACAGTTCCAATCCTTGGCTTTAGCGGTTCTCGGTTACGTGAGAGTTTCCTCTAAAACATTGCAATTGCCTTGTTTG
>NZ_JAYGHE010000038.1:0-45943 GCF_034931145.1 Nostoc sp. UHCC 0252
GCTTACCACTTACGGGACAATTCTCAAAATGACTTTGCCACCATCTACCCTGATACCTATGGGTATGAGCAAATAGCAGTAAGCGAGATACTGCCAGGATTGGACATTTCCCTGCTGGAGCAATGCATTTCAATTTCAGATTCAATTCAGGCTGTTGATGAATTTGAACAGGGGCTAAAAGCAAGCGGACAATGAGTGAAATAGATCGCACCGCGATCGCTCAACTTCACAGTGTAAAAAGCTAACGGTTTTTGCTGCAATGGCTTTAAAAAATTCCCGTGGAAAATACCCTACTGATTTGCTCCTCCTCCTTCAATTAAGTTTTTCGTAAGCAGCCAAAATAATTTTTTCGGTTTCTTCCCAACTAATACATTTATCAGTTACAGAAACACCATATTTTAATTCTTCTTTACCAGTAATTGGTTGACTACCTTCATACAAGTGCGATTCCAACATCATGCCAACTATTGATGTATTACCATCCACTATTTGCTGAATAATATTTTCTAAAACAGCACCTTGCAATCTGTAATCTTTATTGGTATTGCCGTGGCTACAGTCAATAACAATTCTCGGTGGTAAATTTGCCTGTTTTAATTTCTCTTCTACCAGTTTGACATTTGCTGCATCAAAGTTGGGTTGACTACCACCCCTTAAAATTACGTGCCCATAGCCATTACCTTTAGTTTGAAAGACGCTGACTTGTCCGTTTTGATTAATTCCCAAAAAATTATGCGGATTTCCAGCTGATTGCAAGGCATTCAAAGCTACTTGAATATTGCCATCAGTTCCATTTTTAAAACCTACAGGCATCGAAAGTCCACTTGCCATTTCGCGGTGAGTTTGTGATTCAGTTGTCCGTGCGCCAATGGCAGACCATGTAATTAGTTCACTAATGTATTGAGGTATGATTGGATCTAGTGCTTCTGTACCCGCAGGTAATCCCAATTCTGTAATTTTTAATAACAGATCGCGTGCAATTAATAAACCATTCTCTACATGGAAAGAATCATCCATATCTGGATCATTAATTAATCCTTTCCAACCAACGGTTGTTCTTGGCTTTTCAAAATACACTCGCATAATTAATAGCAGCTTATCCTTAACTCGCTCGGACAATGCTTTTAACTTTTCAGAATATTCGAGTGCTGCTTTTGTGTCATGGATTGAGCATGGGCCAACGACTATAAACTTTCTCCGATCCTGGAAATCCAAGATCGCTTCTATTTCTTGTCTGTATTCTAAAACTCTTTGTTCAGCTAATTGTGTTAAAGGTAATTTCGATTTAATTTCATTGGGAGTTAATAAAACCCGATCGGTCTCGATGTTAGCGTTGTCGATATTACTATTAAATAATTTGTTGTGCATGGGGATGCTTTGGCAATTTTCTATACGCACTTCAACTCAAAATTGTAACACAAACCCATGAAGTTTTAAAATAGCTTATTTTTTACTTGACAAATTTCTAATTAAACTGTATTTTTAGCAGATTGCAACTTAGTTAACTACAGATAATCGTAGGGGCAATTCATGAATTGCCCCTACCTTTGTACTTCATTTACCTGAAGTAATATCATGTTCGGCAAATCACTTATAATATGTCATTGCGAATGCAACGAAGTGGAATGTTCGCGTAGCGTCTCGTAGAGATAGCAATCGCAAAGGTTTGGGATTGCCGCGCAACGCTCGCAATGACATAAGTATTAAGTCGAACATGATATAAGCTGTAAATAGAACTTACGCTAAACTACATGATGATAAGGGTTTTGGCTATTATTTGGGTAAGTCCTAGTAATAACTGAAAAAGGGAGAATATGTCCCCCTTTTTTTTGCTATTGGATTACTGATTCAGTGTTTGTGTATATAATTACTGCCATACAAACACTTTGGCTTCGTATGGGCCTAAGTCAGTTCTGATACCATCATCACCAGCTTCGACATCATAATTACCTGTCCACTCGTGCCATGTACCAGCGCTAGGAATGTTAGGAACATGATAGTCAGCTAGGAAGTTTTCTGAGAAATTTGCGATTACAACTACACGAGAACCTTCATCGTTCCAACGAGTATAAGCTAATACTTTTGCTTCAGCATTTTCGTGGATAAAATCAATATTTTCTGTGTAGAGAGCGTGATTACTTTTACGCAGGTTAGTTAAGCCTTTGTATGATTCAAATAAACTACGATTGAGATCGTTACCTAACAATGTCCAATCGATTTTAGATGATTCAGGTTGTTTAGGTTTGTACTCGCCAAATTCCTCTCCCATCCAAATCAGAGGTACGCCGATAGCAGTCATTAAGATGGCGACTCCTAATTTAGCCCGTCTAAAGGCTTCTTCATTAAAAATTTCACGGTTCCCCAGTTCCACCATAACGTGGTTGTGGTCATGGTTGGTGAGATAATTGACTACATTTGTAGCACCCAAGAACCCTTGGCGTTTACAGTCAATAACATCTTTAAGGCGCTCTAAATCAAATGTATCACCGCAGATATGTTCTAGAATGCAGTGATAAAAACTGTCATGCCAGCAACCATCCATTGGCCCATCTACATTGGTAATGCTGGTAGTTTCAGGAATGTGTTCGGCAACGTTGTAAAAAGGCTTCATGCTAGCAGTTTTTTTGGCTTCCTGAACAATCCAGTGCATGAAGTCATAGTTAGCAATTTGCCGCGCGGCATCAAAGCGAATACCATCAAGATGATATTCTTGAATCCAGAAACGGATAGTCTCACCAATAAATTTCCACGCTGGCTTAATATCTAATTTTTCATCATAATGTTCGTAATTAAACTCAGGCCCCCAGTTATTATCAGGGTCACGAGGTTCATGATGATACCAATAATCGTGGTCAATTTGCGTTAAGGGAGCAGATGCTTCTGAGTGATTATAAATACCGTCAAGAATTACACGGATACCTTTGGCGTGACATTCATCAATCAATTTTTTCAACTCAGCAGTTGAACCATAACTAGATTCTGTTGCAAAGAAGTGACGCGGATTATAACCCCAACTATAATCACCAGGATATTCTTTAAGTGGCATCAACTCAATAGCATTTATTCCTAGTTCGCACAAATAATCTAACTTTTCAATGACGTGTTTGTACTTACCTCTTGCATAAGGATCATCCTCGCCACCAGAAAAGTCACCAACATGCAATTCATAAATTACTAATTCGTGGTCAGCAGGTAAAGGTTTATCATCATGTTTCCAGACATAAGTATCGGTAATTCTTTCGCCATCTTTTACACGGATGACACCATCATCTTTTCCACTTAGTTCATCTATATCAGTTGCTTGAGGATCTGTAACATCAACCCATTGTTCTGGCTCAAAAAACCATGAATTTGACTGGACACGAAATTTATATTTATAAACACCATCTTCTAGTTCAACACTTGTACGAAAATAACCATCATCACCTTTTTCCATTGGTATTTCTTGCCAATCGGAAAAAGAACCAATCAATGCGGCTCCTTTGTTATAAGGTGCAAATAAATTAAATTCAATTGGCTTTGCCATAGAAGTGTTTGTAATATCAAGGGTTGATAGAAGTATTCTCGGATAGTCAATTGAATTTGCAAATCGCTCTAGAGAAAGAATTATATAACCAGCGCTTCTATCTTCAGGATTAAATTATAAATGTTTTTGTAAATAATTAATATTTTCGGCGTTTTTTGGCTGTTTATCACGTTTATTTTTTTAACCAATATTTAGATTCGATATAAGACATTTTTTGCCGAAAATACTACTAACCTGAAAATGCTATTAAATCAAAGTGCAAAAACTCAATAGATAAGAGGTTATTTATAAAGTAAATATTAAGTAGGGTGTGTTGCGGCTGTTTAGGAATTTGAGGGTTTGAGAAAGTCTAATTTAGCGGTAGCACACCATATTTTTAGGTGCGTTACGCGCTGCTTTAACGCACCCTACAATTTTAGGTTTACTTTATAAATGGTCTCTAAATAATGTAATGGTTTTATTAAACAGTAGATATTCAGTAAAACAAATATTTTGCTTACTAAATATCTGTTATGTTTAGATTACTCAATTTTGCCGTTAGTTTGTTGCAGATAACTTAAAAACCAACTGGCGGCAGTTGCTCTGCGAGTTTGGCGAGGCCCAAATTCACCGATTTTATATCCTTTGAAACCAAGCTTTTCTTTTAACATTTGTTTGTTTTCAGCAGGGATAGAACGAGTTAATTTTACCGTTGCAGGGCGAGATTCGATGAAATTTGGTGGTTGTGGATAATCGTTTTGCCATTCTGGTGCAACTTTGCTAGTGTCCCATTGTGCAGTTGAGGAATCATAGCGATAGCCTAAATAATGCCATAGTAATTGGTTAACTGTGGCATCATCAATTTCATCATTAAGAATTGCCCAAATTGTTTCTGTATTTAGTGGTGGCAGGTTAGACATAAGCAATTAAAAATTACAAGTAAAAAAAATGATCTCTAGTGGAAGAAGAATACAAAATTTAGAACAATTAAGTGGGAGGTTCAGATCCGCCACTAAAGTGTACCGAGTTTTGTTGAAAAATCAAATAGGCGTTTTATATATGGTTTAGCGATCGCACTCACCCACATTCCCAGATGCAGGCTGGGCTATCAGATAAAAATCAAAGCAGACTGCTATACATAAACTAGGTAAACTGGAAATCGTAAAGATTAGACCAGTTTATGCAGAATTCTACAGCGCTACCAAAGATTATCCGTGCCCATGTATTCATTTCTGGCCGAGTTCAAGGAGTAGGATATCGCTATTCCACTGTGGATACAGCTAGACAGTTAGGATTGACCGGTTGGGTGCGGAATCTCCCCGATAGTCGAGTCGAAGCAGTCTTTGAAGGGGCGCAACAGGTTGTAGATGAGATGGTTCGCTGGTGTCACTCTGGGCCACCTGCTGCTGTGGTTAAAGATGTTGTGGTTGAGTATGAAGTACCTGAAGGATTACGGGGATTTGAAGTTAAGCGGATTGAGTAGTATATGGTAGTTCTCCACGCACTTTCAGATTTCATCGACTGCGATTTTGCCCTCAGCGATTTATCTCCAAGTTATTGGTACGAAGGGCGTTGTCTTCAAAGTGGCAATCGCTTAAAATTACCCCGCACCTCAATGTCTGAAGCGATCGCTCACAGACTAATGCAACAGCTTGCAAACAATGACTGTTATTCTCGTGAAGGTAAGATGTATGGAATACTCTTGGTTGAACTGCCTAATGGCGAACAACGAGTACTAAAAGCCTTTTCCGGTCTTTTGAATGGTTGCAGTTTGGTTGAAGGTTGGGTTCCACCAATTCCAGGACGGGACGAAGTTGCTTTAGAGGAAGCCCGCACTTTAGCTGAGTTGGACGCGATTAAACAGGAAATCCTTACCTTGAAGCAACTAACCGAACGCCAGCAATATGAAACCTTGTCTGATGAATTTGAGCAACAATTGCAAGCAATGAGCGATCGCCATCGTCATTGCAAACATCAACGACAGGAAAAACGTCAGCAAATCTGCGATACTCTTACTCTAGAAGCACTTGCGATCGCCCTTGAACAACTCGCCGAAGAAAGTCGTCAGCAAGGAATTGAGCGGCGACAACTTAAACGCCAGCAAAATGAAGTATTACAGCCCCTCCGACAGTTAATTGGAGCCACGGATGCGCGAATTAGCGAACTGAAACAACAGCGTAAAGCCTTATCCCGGCAATTACAAGCTCAGATGCACGCTACTTACAGCCTGACTAATTTTTTGGGGCGATCGCTATCATTGCAGCAATTGATGCCGGGAGGTTTGCCTACTGGTACAGGTGACTGTTGTGCCCCAAAGTTACTGCATTATGCAGCAACACACAATTTAAAACCATTGGCAATGGCTGAGTTTTGGTGGGGTGCATCTTCAGTAAATCAGGATAAAATTCAGGGAGAATTTTATGGCGCGTGTATTGAACGATGTCAGCCATTAATGGGGTTTTTACTCTCAGGGTTGAAACCTAACCCCCCGGCCCCCTTCCCTGCAAGGGAAGGGGGAGTAAGAAGCCCCTCCCCTGATAGGGGAGGGGTTTGGGGAGAGGTCACTTTACCGATTATTTATGAAGACGAATGGCTGATTGCTGTAGACAAACCTGCTGGACTACTTTCAGTACCTGGGCGTTATAGCGATCGCCAAGATAGTGTTTTGAGTCGCTTACGTCATCTATTACCCGATGGTATGGCGCTTGCATCTGTGCATCGCCTAGATCAAGAAACTTCTGGGATTTTGTTGGTAGCACGCGATCGCCAAACCCATAAGCAACTCAGCCAGCAGTTTCAGCAACGTCAGGTTCACAAGGTTTATGAAGCCATACTTTCCGGTATTGCGATCGCTGAACAAGGTGTAATTGACTTGCCATTGTGGGGAGATCCTGAAAATCGCCCCTATCAAAAAGTTGATTGGCAAAACGGTAAACCCAGCTTGACACAATTCCAAGTAATATCAAGAGAACAAGATTACACCCGCGTTGAATTTACGCCACTCACAGGACGCACCCATCAATTGAGAGTTCATGCGGCTGATGCGCGAGGACTTGGGATTGCTATTTTAGGCGATCGCCTTTATGGATGTGATGCAGTTACTACTCGCTTACATCTGCACGCTAGAGAACTTAATTTCGAGCATCCACAGTTAAAAAAAACCTTATATTTAAAAGCAATTACGCCCTTTTAACGGAACCCTCAAGAATCAAAGTATAGCTTTGTCTGCCCTAACGGTAGCCCTTTCAAGATGACTCGTAAAATCTCTTATCTTTTCTCAGCGCTCTCTGCGCCCCTAGCATTAAAATAATTCGTAATTCGTAATTGAATTCTTAATTACGAATTAGTTAATCTTATCCGCCTCCCAAACCGAGGAATATAGATGACGCAGACTATCTTAGAACCATTGCCAGAAGACCAATGGTTTATTGAGAGTCAGGAACTACGATCCTTTGTAGCAACAGTGCGAGAAATTAGCGCTATCACTGCTGACGATCGCATACAAACTCTCGCTAGATTAGAACCCTATTTTCAAGAACTACTTGCCCAACAGGAATGGCTAACTGAAAAATTTGCCCAAATTAATCCTGAAAGCAAGATGGGCGGCGGTATAGGTCAGTGGCTACTTTATCGCGCTAAAGACCGTTCTCTGTCAGTCTTTAGTTTGGTGATTCCCCCAGGTTCCACGACTCCCGTCCACGACCATTTAGCCTGGGGATTGATTGGTTTATACCAAGGCAATCAAGAAGAAACAGTCTACCGCCGTGTAGATAGCGGCAATGCCGAAGGACATGCACAATTACAAATAACTGAAGTGCGTAAACTTCAGCCAGGCGATATCTACCGCCTTTTACCCCCAGATGGTGATATCCACGCCGTCAAAACTACATCCCAGAGCGCATCTGTATCTATTCATATTTTGGGTAATGATACTGGTTGCATTTTGCGTCACCAGTTCATCCCAGAATCTCATAGCGTCAAATCTTTTCGCTCTGGATATTCCAACGCTCCCTGCAAAGAGGAAGAAGAAAAAGAACATGCCCAGATACGATAGACCAAAACCCCCTGTATTCGAGCGAGTTGAAGACGAACGTCTGCACCGCAAGCAACGTCTAGCTGCGGCTTTTCGCCTATTTGGTAAATTTGGTTTCAGCGAAGGAATCGCAGGCCATATTACGGCTCGCGATCCTGAATTTACAGACCATTTTTGGGTCAATCCATTAGGAATATATTTCGGTCATATCCGAGTTTCTGACCTGATCTTAGTTAACAAAGAAGGTGAGGTGGTTAAAGGCGATGCGGAAGTAAATCGAGCTGCTTTCACCATCCATTCTCAGATTCATGAAGCTCGACCTGATGTCATTGCGGCGGCTCATGCTCATTCAATTTATGGTAAAGCTTGGTCTAGTTTAGGCCGTCTCCTTGACCCCTTGACGCAAGATTCTTGTGCTTTTTACGAAGATCATGCCCTGTTTAACGATTTTACAGGTGTGGTTTTAGAAACTTCTGAAGGTCAACGACTGGCGGAAGCTTTGGGGGCCAAGAAAGCCATGATTCTCCGTAACCACAGCATTTTAACTGTGGGACAGACGGTAGATGAAGCTGCCTTCTGGTACATTAGTTTAGAGCGATCGTGCCAAGCCCAACTGCTGGCAGAAGCTGCGGGTAGACCCACTATTATCAAACATGAAACAGCCCGTTTAACACAAACTCAAGTGGGGTCGCGTACAAGTGGATGGTTTGGTTTCCAGCCCCTTTATGATCGTATTCTACGTGAAGATCCTGATTTTCTGAATTAATATTGTATTTTTTTAATACTAAATTAACGAGTAGGGGAAGTCTCAATTTCCCCACTTCCCATTATTTTTATGTCACATTTACTTGAATTTATTTATATACTCCGATAAACCTATAAGTCTACAGTATTAATCTAGTTTAGAGAAATCATTTTGATGATTAACCTAGTGTTTCGCCGTTTCATTGCCAAGTGGATATCGTTGACTAAGTACAGGAATATCCTATCTAACAACCAGCACAAATTATTCTCTTCTTCTGTTTTGCCAATTGTAGGGATTACAGGGCTGTGTCTGAGCTTGCTATTTGCTGCCTGCTCATCGCCATCAACTATTAATTCTTCTAATCCCAGTGCTAAACCTGTTAGTAATTCAGCTTCTAATAAAGCCATTCCTCAGAATTCCTCAATTCAAAAACTTACAATCATAAGTCGGCTGTAGGGGTGTAATGGATTTATGCCTCTACACAATAAAATATCTGAAAATTTAGGAGTTGATTATGACTAATCCTACAGAACTACTGCGATCGCGCTACGGTGAAATTCCCTTCAATCCCGAACAATGGAATGATTCTCTAACAGCACTATTATCTCACCGTTCCATCCGCTCTTATCTATCTGATCCTTTACCGCCGGGAACTCTGGAATTGTTAATTGCAGCCGCCCAATCTGCATCTACTTCCTCTAATTTGCAAACCTGGAGTGTGGTAGCAGTCGAAAATCAAGAACGCAAAGAAGAGTTATCTAAATTAGCGGGAAACCAAGCACATATTAAGCAGGTTCCTTTATTTTTGGTTTGGTTAGCAGACTTAGCGCGTCTAAGTTACGTTGCTGACAGTCGCGGCATATCTCACGATGCGCTGGAGTACTTGGAAATGTTTGTGACGGCAACAGTTGATGCAGCTTTGGCGGCACAAAACGCAACAGCCGCAGCCGAGTCACTCGGTTTAGGAACAGTATATATCGGCGGAATCCGCAACCACCCGCAAGAGGTAGCAGAGATATTAAATTTACCTTCCTCTGTGTATGCTGTATTTGGGCTGTGTGTAGGCTGTCCAAATCCAGAGGTAGAAGCAGCGATTAAGCCAAGATTGCCTCAGTCAGCCGTGTTGCACCGCGAAACTTATAAATTGGCAGATCAAGAAGAAGCGATCGCTCATTACAACGAGATCATCAAAGAATTCTATACTGAACAGAAGATGAATGTCCCTGGTGATTGGTCAGAACACTCATCCCAAAGGATCGCCACTGTTGAATCATTGAGAGGACGCGATCGCTTGCGGGAAGTTCTCAATCATCTTGGCTTCAAGTTACTTTAGAACAATACTTACACACAAAATAGCTCAAATCTTTATTTTGCACTTGGGGCAATTCGTGAATTGCCCCTACGGTGTGTAGTTTTGCCTAAGTCCTAATAATTTCTATTTTTGGCATTTTTCCTACCAATTCCATAATGAGGTTGGTATTAGTCGCAATTACAAGTGTGTATAATTGAGCAATTCATTCTTGGGTAGGGGTAATTCATGAATTACCTCTACCCAAAAAAATAAGTAAATTTACAGATGACTAATAAACGAGAGCTTTCAGAACAAGATATTTGTACACAGTATATTTTACCTGCCTTGCTTAAATCAGGGTGGGATGTCAGCAAGCAAGTCCGAGAACAGGTCTATTTCACTGATGGTCGGATTTATGTCAAAGGCAATCAAACACAACGCGGAAAGGGCAAAAAAGCCGATTATATTCTTTATTACCAGCCTAATATTCCTATTGCAGTAATTGAGGCTAAGAAAAATATTTATCCTGTTGGTCACGGGATGCAACAGGCTTTAAATTATGCAGATATTTTAGATTTACCTGTGGCTTTTAGTTCTAATGGTGATGGTTTTTTAGAACATGATAAATCTGGTTTTTCTAGTTTAATTGAACGAGAATTAAGTCTTGATAATTTCCCGACTCCCGATGAACTTTGGCAGAGATATAAGAAGTTTAAGCAGATTGAAACCCCAGAAGCGGAAGAAATAGCAACTTTTGATTACTTTTTTGATCCTAAAGGTCGCCAACCGCGATATTATCAACAAATTGCGATTAATCGGACAGTGGAAGCGATCGCTAAAGGTCAAGATCGTTTACTGCTAGTCATGGCAACAGGTTCAGGTAAGACTTACACCGCTTTTCAGATTATTTATCGGCTGTGGAAAAATGGCAGTAAAAAACGAGTTTTATTTTTAGCCGATCGCCAAGCCTTAATTAGTCAAACCAAACGCGGTGATTTTAAGCATTTTAAAAGCAAAATGACAGTGATTAAAAAGAAAGTCATTGATACTGCTTTTGAAATATATTTAGTATTATATCAGGGTTTGGTTAATTATGATGAAAGTGCTGATGCTTACCGAGAGTTTAGCCCAGAGTTTTTTGATTTAATTATAGTTGATGAATGTCATCGTGGTAGCGCGGCTGATGATAGTAAATGGCGAGAGATTTTAGAATATTTTAGTTCAGCAACCCAAATTGGCTTAACAGCGACTCCAAAGGAGACAAAGGAAGTTTCTAATGTTGAATATTTTGCAGAACCAATTTATACTTATTCCCTGAAGCAAGGGATTGATGACGGTTTTCTTGCTCCCTATAAGGTGATTCGAGTTGGGTTAAATGTTGACTTAGAAGGATATCAACCAGAAGCGGGTAAGCGAGATAAATCAGGGGATTTTGTCGAAGATCGGGTTTATAATCTCAAAGATTTCGACCGAAATTTAGTAATTGATGAACGGACAAAAGCTGTTGCAAAGCGAGTGATGGAATTTTTGCGGGAACCTGATGTTTACTCAAAAACAATTATTTTTTGTGTGGATACAGAACACGCCGAACGAATGCGACGGGCTATTACTAATGAAGCCGGAGATTTAGTCAGGGAAAATTATAAATATGTGATGCGAATTACAGGAGAAGATAAGGAAGGTAAGCTGGAATTGGATAATTTTATTAATCCAGAAGAACGTTATCCTGTAATTGCTACAACTTCTAAGTTAATGACGACGGGGGTTGATGCTCAAACCTGTAAATTAATTGTCCTAGATTCTAATATTCGTTCGATGACAGAGTTTAAACAAATTATCGGGCGAGGAACAAGGATTAATGAAGAATTTGGTAAGCAATTTTTCACAATTATGGATTTTAGGAATGTGACGGATCTGTTTTTAGATCGCGCTTTTGATGGTGATCCGGTGATGATTAAGGAAGTAGGGGAAAATGAGCGATTTACACCAGAAAATATTATCGGGGATATAACAGAAGAAATTATTGATCAAGAGACGGGAGAAAAAGTTGATTTTGAGCAAAATCACGAGATTCCAGAAAATACCAAACCGACAATTATAGATGGTGGCGAAATTACTACAGAAAAACAGGTTAAGGTTTATATTGCTGGCGTAAATGTGGCAATTTTAAATGAGCGAATTCAATATCTTAATGATGATGGGGAGTTGGTGACAACAAGTTTACGAGACTATACTAAACAAAACTTGCTACGAGAATTTAGCAGTTTAGATGAGTTTTTGACACGCTGGAATCAGGCGGATAAAAAAAGTGCTTTGATTGCAGAACTTCGTCAACAGGATATTATTCTTGAGAGTTTGCAGAAAGATGTTAAAAAAGATTTGGATTTATTTGATTTGATTTGTCATATTGCTTGGGATCGCCCTCCCTTAACTCGTAAGGAACGGGCAGAAAATGTCAGGAAACGAGATTATTTTACTAAGTATGGTTCACAAGTACGGGCAGTTTTAGATGCTCTTTTAGAAAAATATGCTAGCGATGGTATTGAGAATATTGAGGAACTTTCGGTGCTAAAATTAGAACCCTTGAAGCAACTTGGCTCTCCAGGTGAAATTGTACAATTATTTGGCGGAAAATCTCAATATGTTTCAGCTTTGCAGGAATTAAAATCCCAATTGTATCACTTAGCAGCGTAGGGGTAATTCATGAATTACCCCTACGATGAATTACGCCTTGACTTTTCACGTTATGTGGAAAAACCTAACCCCCTAACCCCCTTCCCTACGAGGGAAGGGGGAAAATTTAAAGTCTCTCTCCTTTTAGGAGAGAGATTTAGAGAGAGGTTTTTCAGATACCGTGAAAAGTCAGGAATTATCCCAACTACAAATTTTGGTCAACGTATAATTAAATTCGGTTAATGTCTCATGAAAAATCTGGGCGGTAATATTAAAAGTCTGCGTAATTTTATGCGGAAAGATCCGGGTGTGTCTGGTGATGGACAACGGATTGAACAGTTGGGCTGGTTGCTGTTTCTAAAAATTTTGGATGCAAGCGATCGCGAGTTAGAATTACTCAAGGATGATTTCGTTTCGGTGATTCCAGAAAGGTTGCGTTGGTGCAATTGGGCAATTTCAGAGAAGGGAATGACTAATGGTGAAAAGTCATTAACGGGGGATGAATTACGGATTTTTATCGATCAAGAATTGTTTCCGACACTGCGAAATTTAGACACTAGCACGGGTAATCAACGGGCGGTGATTGTGCGGGAGATTTTTGAGGGTACGAATAATTACATGAAGAATGGGACGATTATTCGCCAAGTTTTGGATAGTCTCAATGAAATTGATTTTGAAAGTTCCGAAGATCGTCATTTATTCGGGGATATTTACGAAACGATTTTGCGCGAACTCCAAACGGCGGGTGCTTATGGCGAGTTTTATACGCCCCGCGCTTTAACGGAGTTTATGACAGAGATGGTTAACCCGATGTTGGGGGAAACGGTACTCGATCCGGCTTGTGGAACAGGTGGTTTTTTAACCTGTGCGATTAATCATCTGCGTCAGCAAGGGATTGATGAGGTGCGCGATCTGGAGACGTTGGAAAAGACGATTAAGGGGATGGAGTTTAAGCCCTTACCGTTTATGTTGGCGGTGACGAATTTATTTCTCCATGATATCGAGGTTCCGAATATTGAATATATAGATAGTCTGAATCGAGAATATACTTCCATCGGTGCGGCGGATCGGGTAGATGTGATTTTGGCTAATCCACCTTTTGGGGCTTCGGTGACAGATGGGGTACAGGATAATTTTCCCATGAGTTATCGCACTACGGAAAGTGCAGATTTGTTTCTGTTGTTGATGGTGCGATATCTGCAAGATGGGGGACGGGCTGCGATCGTTTTACCCGATGGTTCGTTAACGGGGGATGGGGTAAAGGCGCGGATTCGTCAGCATTTATTAGAGTCTTGTAATCTGCATACGATTGTGCGTTTACCTAATTCGGTGTTTCAACCTTATGCGTCTGTGGCGACTAATCTTTTGTTTTTTACGAAGGTAGGGGCAATTCATGAATTGCCCCTACGTCATGAATTGTACCCTACCCGTGAAATCTGGTATTGGGAACATCAATTACCGGAAGGGGTAAAGGCTTATTCTAAGACGAAACCGATTAATAAAAGTGAGTTTAAGTCTCTGAAGGCATGGTGGCATCAGCGTGAAGAGAATGAGCAAGCATGGCGGGTGAGTTTTAAGGATTTGGAGAAAAACGGATTTAATTTAGATGTGAAAAATCCCCATATTTCAGAACAAGAAAGGGGTTATAGTTCGGTAGAGTTATTGGGGATGTTACATGATTCTTTTCGTAAGAGTGATGAACTTTTAGATTTATTAAAAAATCAATTGTCCCCGTAGGGGCAATTCACGAATTGCCCCACAGTCGGTTATGGTAGGGGTAATTCATGAATTACCCCTACCATAACAACGGACAGATAAAAATTATGTCAAAATTCATTAATCGTAATCGCCGATCTATTCGATTAAAAGGTTATGATTATTCTTCTAATGGAGCCTACTTTCTGACAATTTGCGTGCGTAATTTTGAATGCTTATTAGGAGAAATTCACGATGGACAGATGATTCTAAATCATTATGGTGAGCTTGTTAGAGCAGTTTGGGAGGATTTACCCAATCAAGTTTCAGATATTGATTTAGATGAATATGTAATTATGCCAAATCATTTTCATGCAATTCTAGTTATTGAAAAGTCTGGAAATTCAGCAGAGATTTATGAAACTTTGGATGTCAATGATGAAAAAGAGCGTAGAAAGATGATTTTACCTAAAGTGGTAGGGCGATTTAAAATGTTAGCTGCTAAGGCTATTAATCATAACCGTGAAGTTGAAGGATCATTTTGGCAACGTAATTATTATGAGCATATTATTCGTAGTGAGGAAGATTGTCAAAAAATCCGAGAGTATATTATCAATAATCCGATGCAATGGGAACTGGATGAAAATCACCCGTCTCTCGTTAAAATCAAGAAGAAGAATCGTAAATCACGCACACAACCATCGTAGGGGCAATTCATGAATTGCCCCTACGATCAGGACGAGAAAGGCAATTAATTAATGAAAAAACATCCTAAAAAAACAATTGGTGAACTCTGTGATATTCAAAAAGGTGAAACAGGAATTCTCAGTGCTATCCCTGGAGAATATCCTCTTGTGACAACGGGAAAAGAGCGAAAAACATCGGCAACTTATCAATTTGATACCAAAGCTGTCTGTATTCCTCTTGTCTCATCAAGCGGTCATGGGAAAAAAAGTCTTAATTATGTTCATTATCAGGAAGGTAAATTTGCTCTTGGGACAATTTTAGCTGCAATTGTTCCGAAGAATAATACAGATATTTCTGCTGCTTTTCTACATCAATATTTATTATTTTATAAAGATATCAAAATAGTTCCTTTAATGAGAGGTGCTGCTAATGTATCTCTTGCAGTAAAGGATATTGCAAAAATAGAAGTTCCACTTCCTCCCATTAATGAGCAAAAAGACTTTATTTTTTTGTTTAATAAACTCCATAAATTTAATGACCAACTAGTTCAAGAGTTTGATAGTCAAGAAAAATATATTTGTCAACTGAAACAGGCGATTTTACAAGAAGCGATCGCAGGGCAACTCACGGCAGAATGGCGCGATCGCAACCCAATGCAAAAAGGCAACCCAGATACCGACGCAGCCGCACTCCTAGCCAAAATCAAAGCCGAAAAACAACAATTAATTACTGACGGAAAGCTCAAAAAAGAAAAAACGCTCCCCGAAATATCACCCGATGAAATCCCATTTTCTTTACCTGATAGTTGGGTTTGGTGTCGGTTTGGTACATTCGCAACTTTTGAAAGAGGTCGCTTTTCAATCAGACCTAGAAATGATCAATCTTGTTATGGTGGACAATATCCATTTATTCAGATTAATTCTTTAAGTAGAAACGGAGATGTTATCACAGAATATAAGCAAACGTTAAATGAAAAAGGTCGTTCTGTATCTAAAGAATTTCCAAAAGGGACAATTATTATCGCAATTGTTGGTGGAACAATTGGTAATTTAGGTGTCTTGGGAATGAATATGTGTTTCCCTGATAGTATGGTTGGAATTAAGCCTTCAGGAATAAGAAACCAAAATTTCACACTTTTACTTTTAAGATACAAACAGCCTGAAATTAAAAAAGCTGCTTATCAAATGTCTGGCCAACCAAATATAAAAATTCCTACATTTACAGAGTTAATTATTCCCCTTCCTCCGCTTGCCGAACAAAAAGCGATCGTTGAAAAAGTCGATTATCTGATGAAAATAATTGACCAACTAGAAGAACAAATCAAACACCGGAAAAAACTTGCAGAAGACCTCATTCAAACCGTCCTCCGCGAAGCCTTTGAATAATCTTCCACCTCTATTAATGTAGGGGCAATTCATGAATTGCCCCTACCGCGTGTAATTTTGGGTAAGTCTTACTTTTGAGTCACCTTCAATCAAGAAAGAACAGTGATTAGTATCCAGCAAATACATATTTATGGTTGCAGAGGCAATTAAAATTCAAATTTTTTGTAAATACTCAGGTGGCACATTATCCACTAACCAAACACCATTAGCAGAACAATAAAAAATGTAACCTGCCTGATGCATTGCCGCAGTATTCACAGCAAAAACCACTGGTTTTCCATGTCTTGCACCAACCGTTTGCGCTGTTGCAATATCCTTCGATAAATGGACATGATGCCGTGACATTTTGCAAAGTCCCGTTTGCAGAATTGACTCTACAGATTTGAGTCCCGTGCCGTGATAAAGCTCATCTGGGGGAGTAACAGGTTCTAATTGTAAATCGACTTTTACACTATGTCCTTGGTTAGCCCGAATTAGAGTACCTGTAGAATCAAAAGAAAAGCGTTGTTTGTCGTTGAGTTCTACTACCACCTCTAATTCTTGACGGGTAATCGGAAACTTGTTTTTCGCACAAGCTGTAAGTAGTTCATCAACAGCAACCCAACCACTAGGAGCAAGTTTAATTCCAATTGCGTCAGGTGTGTGTCGCAGATATTTGCTGAGATATTTGCTGATTTTGACGAGGCGAGAATCACTCATAAGATTCTGGTTAGCATACAATATACTACAATTGTATACTTTTATGTTACACCAAGTTTTTAGTAAATTGACAAAATTTGTCTTCCTATCATGGCTAATGCCACCCCAATCATCAGAATCAGCGTCACCTTGCCACCAGGAGCGAGTGATTGGTTGATGCTATCTGAATTTTCTTGTTTTTGACGTTGCTTCCAACTCATTAACGCCGGAATAATTCCGCCTAAAACTGAGATACTGAACGTTCCAGTGTAATCTAGGGCAGTAAAAAAGATGCTGGGATTGAGTGTTCCAAGTGCCATTGGAGGGAAAAGAGCCAGGGAATATAAGGGGAGGCGACTAGAAAATTTGCCCTGTGTGAAGAAAATATCTTTGAACAAATCCAGCAAACCGTAGACAAATCCAATGAATGATGTAGCGATCGCAAACTCTGAAAAAATGGATACTAGCACTCCTAACCATTCTCCCCCTCCACCTGTTCGGAGAATTTGCAGTGGATTAAAAACAGTTTTATCGCCAGATGCACCATGTACCATATCGGAACTGACGCTTCCTAAAATTACGGCATTCCACGCCAAGAACATAATTAGAGGAATCACAGAACCAATAAAGATAGACTGACGAATTTTGCGGACATCCCCTTCGAGTTGCGTTACAACCAATGGCACAACATTTTGAAAAAATAGCGCCACAGACATGACTGAAATGGCACTACCAAGGGCACTCCAGTTTTGAAATAACAGTTGGGCACTCTGAATATGCCTTCCTCCTAAAAACAATAGTCCCAAGAAGGAAACGATGACAATTCCGACAAAGGCGCTGTTTAATTTTTCAATAAACTTTTCTCGCCCAAGATACATAATGCCACCAAGTAAAAGCGTGAAAGTCGTTGTGCCCACCCATGTAGGCAATATCTGTACACCCCCGATTTTTGCCGCCGCATCAGCTAAAATCTCTCCGCCTTGGGTGATGTATGCCACCAAGAGAGCATAGTGCATGAATAAATATGCACCGCCAGCCATTCGCGCTCCCAACTTACCGAGGATTTTTTCAACAACTCCCAAAAAACCGATACTTGCACGCCCTTCTGTTCGCATCGTGTTTAAGGTAACATCTGCAACCAATAACGCGGAAACTAAAGCGTAGAGCCAAACAGCAATCAATCCAGATGTAGATGGCACAATTCCAGATGGCATGGTAACGGCTGGTAAGGCGAGAATCCCTGCCCCAACTGTGGTTCCCGCAATCAATGCAGTACTTCCCAAAACGCTACCCGGTTGATGATTGAGCTTTTTTCCATCAAATTCGAGATGAGAAAACAACTGAGTGATTTGCTCTGAATCCTTAAGAACAGTCTTCATGGCAACCATACTGAATACCCGTACCTAAACCAAGCAATATTAACATACGTAAATATTATTGACAAAAAACCTAGTTTTATGTATTTATTGATTTCAAGCGATCGCTCGATATTGTTTGAGTTGGGCAAATAAATTCTCACTAGAGTGCCAGTCCAGATGGTTCGGCAAACAAAGAACGAGGTGAAACAGTACAAGCACTGCATCACCTCTAGCTTATTGTCCCTATTGATTTGCTCTTTATCTAGAAACTCTATTTTGTTGCGGCTAATTGATCATAGTCAGCGCTCCTCTGCTACTCTTTTTGACATCATCAGCCAGCATAAGGTTATGCGCTGTAATATAATAATTAATCCAAACACGACTAAGAGGATGCTTTAAAAGTCCTCTTGTCGGTATCAAAAAGTTTTAGATCCTCCTTAAAAAGGAGGACTTTGATTTCGGTTCCCCCTTTTTTAAGGGTAGCCAGCGAGGTCTTAGGGTCTCCCCAAGTGGAGCGACTGGCGTGGGTTAGGGGGGATTAATAAGTGCCTAAAATCACAGCCAAATACTTTTAAAACAACCTCTAACAGAAATTCACTCAGCATTTGATGAATAATTAATCAGTGTTTTGTGTTTCTTCAGTTCGTAAAGAGCGAATTAATTCCCGAATTACATCGGTTGCGGGTCTACCAGTCGTTGAGCAGTATTTTTCCAACTTCTCTGCTTCACTTGATGTAAGATTGATTGTAAGTCGTTTAGCAGCCCATTTTTTATTCATAGTATTAGACAAGTTCGAATTTTTAAACTACTTCTCTAATATCAATCACTTAATCTGTTACTACATGGGTATTATCAATGACTTTTAATTCAAGAGATGATGAAGAAAACTAATACCTTTTCTAGAAAAAATAGCAAAGATGTAAAGTCTAGTTTAGAGTGTGAAGCTTAAGTTATTTAAAAGTAGTAACTATAAAGCCAGTATTAAGAAGGTATAAAATAACTACTTACAAGATAAGTACTCTCTAAAGTAAGTTTTTACTGTTTCTTAAAAAGTGTCGGCAGTCCTTTTATCTGCATCAGCAGGGAGCAGGAAAGTCTTACTGAGGTTCAGAAACTGGATCATTTATTTTTTGGAATACTCTAACGCAATTGAGCAAGCGATCGCAATTAAACTCCAAAACTAATTTTGGCTCAATTGCTGCCCCATTCCCAGCAATCTATCCTTGCTGCTTCCTCATACAAGGGAACGAGCATCATTGGTAATTGCAAATTTGTTTGACAACTCCCCAAATCGTTTTCTTTCGTCATTGGTTATATAACTGTATCAGAGTCAAAATACTATCTTTTCTGCCTTTCCAAAATTGTTGGGTAAGAGTTGAGAAACAGGGATCTGATTCCTATAAAAATACTCTACTGATTTATTTGCCTCAGTAGAGTATATAAATGTATATGTATTTTATGCCTCTAAATATCATCTTATTCAAGAGTACTTCTTTATACGACGGTGTAATTACTGGAAATTTTGAACGATAGACCACGATCGCCCTCTATTTACCGAAATTAGCGATTCTATAGGTTGTCAAAAATAAATTGTGAACTTAATCACCCAACGAAATGCAGACTATCGCTCTTTTATGACTCTAATGAAAGAAAAAAAATGTAAGTTGGGTTGAACTTTAGTGAAACCCAACAAAACCAAGGATTTTTCGTGTTGGGTTTCGTTCCTCAAACGCCACGTGCTTCTCCTGTCGGAGACGCTGCGCGAACAAATCGGGGAACCGCATAATATTAGCGCCTACCTATATATAGGTAAGCGCTATTGTTTTATTTCAATTCAGGGAGAAAATATAGTCAAATTAGTTCCCTGATTTTTACTATTAATTAATTCCAATTTAATTACATTACACAGCACTGCGGCGATTTAGCAAGTTCCACAAGAAAACTGCGACGATTGCACCAAGAACTGCTACTGCAATACCGGGAATGCTCAACGACGGAGCCGCTAGAGCTAAGGTTCCTGTACTGAAAAACACACCCAAGCTACCACCAATAAAAGCACCAATAATTCCTAATAAAATTGTTCCTAAAATTCCGCCGCCTTGATGACCGGGGTAGATAGCCTTTGCAATAGCACCAGCGATTAGACCTAAAACAATCCAAGCAAGAATATTCATTGTTTTAATTTGATAAACGTTTTTAACTGACAAATACACAATAGCAATCTAAACATTGACATTCAATCTATCAGTAGAATCAACTATTAATAGTCTTGAGGATGAATGCTGCTACTTCTTGTGACATATCCCTTGATTCCAACGGATAATTAATTAAAAAAAAGCTCCTAGCAGGTCTAAAACTAGGGGCTTATTAATTCTTTGCTTGATAGTTGCAGTATATATATTTCTAATGATTTATCTCATCTACTTTAAGAATTAAGCTCAAGTTTCAAAGCAGAATATTATTTGACAGGGTGGAGGGGCAAATGGCTTGTAGCTGCTTGGTGAGGTACAGATGATTTTAAGGACACAGCAATGCTGTGCCCCTAGCTGTGTACTTCATTTACCTGAAAAACGCTGTAGTTGGAGAAGCGATCGCTCTCTGGCATACCATTTGATTTATAACCAAAAATGTCGATAGTCCTCGACATACTGTCGCATCGTCAGTGGTGAACGATTGAGTAATTGCTCTGTATCAGATGTGATATCACCCGCCAATCCTAAACGAGCAGTTGTGTAGATTGCTAGCATCACTAAAATAAAGTCTATTGACAGACCCAATGAGTGCATCCGTCGAATAAACTTTAGCGCATTGGGATGATAGCGTACAGGTTTACCTAAAATAGATGTAAAAATATCTGCAACTTCGTAATAGGTTAAGGCTTCTCCACCAGTAAGTGCATAGGCGCGTGACTGATGCCCATCTTCAGTTAAAGTCCGAACTGCAACAGCAGCAATATCCCGCACATCAATGAAACTTGTTTTACCATTACCTGCTGGAAGAAGCAATTCACCATAAGTTTTGATGTCTTGTCGGTGTGTGGTGTGAAGATTTTGCATAAAAAAGCTGCACCTTAAAAAGGTGGCAGGTATACCCAATTGGTTAATATAGCGTTCAATTTTCGAGTGCGGTACAAAAGAGTTATGTTCGGCTCCAAGTAGTGAAAGAAACACGATATGCTCAATACCAGCAAATTTTGCTGCATTTAATGCTGGGACAATTTGTTTGCGAACATTAGCTAGAGCAGGCGGACGTACTAAAAAAAGCTTATTGACGTTTTCAAAAGCATTTACAAAGGTGTCAGGATTGGTAAAGTCAAAGGCTATACACTCCACATTGCTGCCTAACATCTGTTGAGCGTTCATTGGATTTCTAACCCCAGCGCAGATATGGCAATTTTGAGAGCGTAGCAAGCGAATCACTTCAGTTCCGACGTTACCTGTTGCACCTGTTACTAAAATTTTCAACATTATCGGTATTTCTTGTTACAGCATAACCCGTTATATAGCAATCCTAAATCATTCGTGAACAACGAGATCCCCGACTTCTCTAAGAAGTCGGGGATTTGAGTCTTGTGATTTTCACAAATAAAATAGGATTGCTATAGCTACTTTCTTGGCAGAATTTTCTAAGAGGTTATTTATAAAGTAAATATTAAGTAGGGTGCGTTACGCGCTGCTGAAACACTCCACTACTGTCGTGTCGAGGCTAAAATAGTGTATTAGAAAAAAGCACAAAGCATTAATTTATCTCAATTTTCTCAAAAATATATTGCATCATTTTAGCTTTGACACGCCACTACAAGACTACTTTGCTTTAGTATCATTTATGCTATGTCGACAACAGCAGTTTCTCAATTCGTTTCTTTCTTAGGCTTTATAATAAATAGTTAGTCTAAGTTTTTTACTTACATAGATAGATTTTGAATCGAGTGAGGTAAAACAGAATGTCTGAAACTATTACATGGCAAAGTCTCTGATGTACCTCATCCATATCGGAAGCTCTGTATTAGTTTTTCAATTTTTTGGAGGAGAGGAAAATGAAGAAGTTCACCTGTTTGATGATTGTTGGGGCAGTATTGTCGATTAGTGCGCCGGCCTTTGCTGAAAGTCGTGCGGTTAATATCAGTATTGGCAGTATTGGTGGTTCCTTAGATAATGCCGCTTTGCGAACAGTTCGGCGGGTTATCGGGTTTGCGATCGCTACTGGCACTGTCGATAAATTTATTGTATATAGTCCCAGGGACGGATCTCCTATTCCCATCGAAGGAGGTTTATCTGCTTGTGCTGAAGCCGGCTTCGGCATAAGCAAGACAAAATTTAATGCTTTTATCCAAGAGTTGCGTTCAATTAATCCTAAGAAAGGGACTTTCTATAATGTAGAACTTACTGCAAGCTGTAAACAGGAATGAGAATGTCGTTTGCACTCAAGGGTAGTAGATTCTCTCATTCGTATTAGGGATTTCCAAGAAATAAATTATCTAAATAAACCTCAACGCAAAGCGGCTTTCCGCAGGCTACCACAGAGACAAGGCAGCGCAGTCTTGGGGTTTCCCCCACGAGCGACTGCCGCCCAGAAAACACAGAGTGAAGAGGAATAGAGAGATTTTGCGATCTTCTGAGCAGAGTGAGCGCTGACTAATGCGTTCTAGCTGTGATATAATCTGCGATCGCCATTAGAGGTTGTGCCTTGGCTCCAAAATCAACAAGTTCAGCTTTGGCTAGGTCAATTAATTCTTGGCTCTTGCGTTTTGATTCCTCAATACCCCATAAACTGGGATACGTCACTTTCTGTGCCTTTTGGTCTTTGCCTGGGGTTTTACCAAGTTCTTCTTGTGTCCCAATTACATCCAAAATATCATCAACAATTTGAAAAGCTAGACCAATGTAGGAAGCATAGCAAGAAAGCTTTTGCAGAACTTCGTTGTCAGCTTTCGCTAGCATTGCACCTGAGAGAATAGAAGCTTCTAACATTGCTCCTGTTTTGTGAGCATGAATAAAGTTGAGAGTTTCGATTTCAATATTCTGCAATCCCTCAGATTGTAAATCAACAATTTGACCGCCAACTAGACCTGTTGCTGCTACTGCATGAGCCAACTTAGCAACAACCTGCAATAACTGCTGGGCAGCAACTCCTTTGGTTTGAACCACAAGAAACTCAAAGGCGTAGGCTAAAAGCGCATCACCAGCTAGAATGGCAATGTTTTCGCCATAAATTTTATGGTTAGTTAACTTGCCGCGTCGATAGTCATCATTATCCATTGTCGGTAAATCGTCATGGATCAAAGAAAAGGTGTGAATCATTTCCAGCGTACAAGCAGTAGGCATCGCCATCTCGACTGTGCCTCCAACCAGTTCACAACTGGCAAGACATAGAATCGAGCGTAGGCGCTTTCCTCCAGCCAACAGAGAATAGCGCATGGATTCGTAGAGTATTTCTGGATAGACTACAGTGATTGATTGTTCAAGGGCTGCTTCAACTTGCGATCGCCGTTCTGATAAATAAGCTTTCAGGTCAAAGCTAGTTTCTTTAACAGATGACCATTCAAAGACTTGAGTATTCACCATAAATAATTCATTTTTAAGATTACAGTACTACGCCTAATCGACAAAAGTTGGTTGGAGTATCAAACAACGCTCTACTTATTTCAAAGACAGCAATTTTTGACTATAAAAAAAGTCAGGTTTACCCTTCCCTCAGCGCCCAATTTCGACATCTTCCAGAATGCCAAGTGCATCGGGGATGAGTATAACTGCACTGTAGTAGGCGGTGACAAGATAAGAAGCGATCGCTTTTTCGTTGATACCCGAAAACCGCACAGACAAACTGGGTTGGTATTCATCAGGGATACCCGTTTTGTGTAAACCTATTACCCCTTGGTTTTCTTCTCCGGTTCGGAATATCAAAATAGAGCTAGTACCCTCTTTAGTGATCGGAATTTTGTTACAAGGAAAAATCGGATAGTTGCGCCATGCAGGTACAATCTTTCCATTGACCTCCGTGCTTGGGGAATAGATTCCACGGCGGTTACACTCCCGGTTAAAAGCAGCGATCGCGCGAGGGTGAGCTAGGAAAAAATGGGATTTGCGCCGCCGAGAAAGCAATTCATCAAAATCATCTGGAGTCGGTGGCCCGGTGCGGGTAAAGATGCGTTGCTTAAGATCGGCATTGTGCAACAACCCGAAATCACGATTATTCAGCATTTCGTATTCTTGCCGTTCTCGCAACGCTTCGATAGTCAGCCGTAATTGTTGCTCCGTCTGGTTCATGGGTTCGTTGTAGAGGTCAGCAACTCGCGTATTCACCCGTAAAATGGTTTGAGCGACGCTTAACTCATATTCCCGTGGACTCAAGTCGTAATCAACAAATGTCCTGGGTAACTCAGTTTCCTGACTATGACCTGCGTCCATAGCGATCGCCGCTTGATTATGCCGATCCTGGGGTTTGCTCAATACAGTTCTAAAGCGATCGACCTGAGTCTGCAACGCTTCAGACTGGTTCATCAACTCCCGAAACGCCTGTACTGGCAAAGACAAAACTATGCAGCGCGTAACAGCTTTCAGGCTAACCTCCCAAGTTTCCTGAGATAGAACTATAGCTTCGCCACCAAAACAATCGCCATCAGCTAAGATATCCCGTAAAGCTTCCGCCTCATATTTGCCTGCCTTCAGCTTATTAACCTTACCATGAGCAATTAATAATACCTGGTTAGCTGGTTGACCTTCCTGTACAATTACCTCACCTGGGGCAAATTCTTGTTGTACAAAGCGGTCTGCTAAAGCGTTGAGTACCTCAATATCTTCAAAACCACGTAGTAAAGATAGTTCACAAAGGGCTTGGGGAATGACCCGCACCTGGGCCCCTGTATTGGTAAAGCTGACCCGTCCGTTACCAACATCATAGGTCAAGCGACGATTCACCCGATAGGCTCCACCCTTAACTTGCACCCAAGGCAACATCTGTAACAACCACCTGGGCGTAATGCCTTGCATCTGGG
The DNA here is from genome assembly GCF_034931145.1 of Nostoc sp. UHCC 0252. Lineage (NCBI taxonomy): Bacteria > Bacillati > Cyanobacteriota > Cyanophyceae > Nostocales > Nostocaceae > Nostoc > Nostoc sp. UHCC 0252. The sequence goes on from NZ_JAYGHE010000038.1 coordinate 25,045, forward strand.
GCGGAGTTTTCGTGGTTGTGGCTAATTTCCGCGCCCCTTTTGTGCTTAAGCTCATCTGGAGTTGCCTGTTTTCTTGGTCTAAATCAGGCCTAATCAAAGCATCTGTCATAAAGTTAACGTTTCATGCAACTAAATTTACATTCTTAAGAGAAAGCATCGGAGAGTAAGAGCGAACGAACGTTCGCCCTTACTTTGGAGAGGATATCCGACTACTTAGTACAGCATTTCATTAATTCGTAGCGAATTAAATTTGGCAATGCCAATGCATCGACTAACAATGCCAACGCATCGCTTTGCATCAAAAACGCTAAGTAACTACGCAAAATTAATTACAGTCATTGCGAGCGTTCGCGGAGCGTCTCGTAGAGAAGCGAAGCAATCCCAGCCCTTGCGATCGCTTCATTTCGCTTTGCTGCATTCGCAATGACATTGTGTAATTAATTATGTTTACCTACTTATGATTTTACGCAAAGCTGTATTTAGAGGCCAATTTCTACATCTTCAAGGATGCCTAGTGCATCAGGAACAAGAACGGCTGTAGAGTAGTAAGCACTAACTAGGTAAGAAATAACGGCCTTTTCGTTAATACCCATGAAGCGGACAGACAAACTAGGCTGATATTCATCAGGAATGCCAGTTTTATGCAGACCAATGACACCCTGGTTGCTTGCTCCCACACGCATTAACATGATCGAGCTAGTACGCTCTTTGGTAACGGGAATCTTATTGCAAGGATAGATGGGAATACCACGCCAAGACGGAATTGCACTGTTACCCATAGGGATAGGGTTAGGATAAAGTCCAAGGGCGTTGCATTGCCGACCAAACGCGGCAATGGTGCGGGGATGAGCTAAGAAAAAGCTTGGTTCTTTCCAAACAATGGAGATCAATTCATCAAGATCGTCAGGAGTTGGAGGGCCACTGCGGGTAAAGATGCGTTGTTTGAGATCGGCATTGTGTAACAGTCCGAAGTCACGATTGTTAACCATTTCGTGTTCTTGGCGTTCCCGTAATGCTTCAATGGTGAGGCGCAATTGTTCCTCAGTCTGATTCATGGGTTCGTTGTAGAGGTCAGCAACCCGCGTGTTGATTTGCAAAACGGTTTGAGCGACACTTAACTCATATTCTCGTGCATTGAGTTCATAATCTGCAAAAGTCCCAGGTAGTAATGCCTCTGCAAGGTGGCCGGAGGTAATATCAATCGAGGCTTCCCCGTATTGGTTTTGGGGTTGGCGCAATTTTTCCCTGAATTGATCCACTTGCGTTTGCAAAGCTTCAGACTGGTTGACCAGGTTTTGAAAAGCTGCTTGAGGCAGAGACAAGATGGTGCAACGGGTAATGGCTGTGAGAGTCACATCCCAAGTATCCTGGGATTCGACTAAAGCGTAATCACCAAAATGATCGCCATCGGCTAATACACTCAAAACAACGCGATCGTCATACTTGCCTGCGCCAATTTTGTTGACTTTACCATGAGCAATCAGCAATACTCTATCGGCTGCTTGACCTTCTTGGATGATCACATCACCCGCAGCAAATTCTTGTTGTACAAATTGACTAGCTAAGGTGTTTAACACCTGGACATCTTCAAATCCCCGAAATAAGGGTAGCTCAGTGAGTTCTTGCGGAATGACCTGTATCTGGGCCCCTGTATTAGAAAAGCTAACCCGTCCATCCCCAACCGTGTATGTTAAGCGGCGGTTGACCTGATAGCTACCACCCACGGTTTCTACCCAAGGCAGTAGTTTTAAGAGCCACCGTGAGGTAATTCCCTGCATCTGGGGTTGGGTTTTGGTGGTGCCTGCCAATTTCCGCGCCGCTTCGGTCTGCAAACTCATTGGCAGTTGCTCAATTAGATTTTCTAAGGGAGTGTTTGCTGTATTAGTCATGATGAATCTCCATTGGTAATGTTTGTTGACAAGTTATTTGATTAACCGGAATAGGGACTCAGATAGAGCTAACCTTTCCTTCCTAACAGCGTTCCGATTTTGGTCGCTGAAGTCCCTAACCCTGTCGGACTACTCAGTACGTTCTGCACTATTGGCTGAACATTGGTTTGAGTTGTTTTCTGACCAACACTTGGTCTAATCTGAGTCGCGGCAGTGCCTAATCCTGTGGGGCCTTGGAGTAAACGCTGTTCTGTCGAGTTATTCCGCAATTCAAATTCCTTATAGCGGTCTACTGCCCTATGCCATTTGAGTACGCCGCACATCCACTGTTCTAGTTTCTTGACGTAGCCGTACAGTTTCTTACGGGCACTGGTATCCAGGTTGAAATCGTCACACAATATAGGGAGTTCAGTTGCAACGATATGTTCAAACTGAAGGGCACGAGAGGTCATCAGGTCGTTAACAATGGTGACGGACTGGGGAATATTGCAGTTAAGGAAATTTTGAACCGCCAGTACACCGTTATTAATCTCGCCCTCAAATTCGATTTCTTTTTGGTAAGAAAAAATATCGTTCGTCAAACAGGCGAAATCGGCGGCTGAATTCTCGATATTCTGCATGGTTCGGGTGCGGAATATCTCTGATGGGATCTCATCCCCTTGAGAAAGTCGAGACAGGCTCATGGTTAGGTCAGAACCAAAAGTCTTACGGCGCATTTCCACATAGTCTATGGGGTCGGGAATGCGATTTTGGATTTGGTTAGCCAGTTCCCATAACCAACTTTCCGTCATATCCTCGATCGCACGACGGAACTGGCGACGAGCATTAGCTGTCATCGGCCCAGCCGTCCGCGCCCAAATATCCGCTAAACCCCGTTCGACTGGGTTCGTTGGTACGGGAATAGGACTCCCATCAAGGGGCATAAACGCTGATAGCCGAGCGTTGAAAACTTTTGCCCCTGCCATGTTGCGGCTATAGCCGTACAGTGCAGGGAAGTAGTCATCGGCATAAGTTCCCCAAACCAGCCAACAGGCTGTGATATTCAACTCAGGACTAGAACCATTGGGATGAATATAAGCACCGCATAAAGCTACGTCGGCCACATCGAATTTGTGGTCATCCCAGATGTAAATGCCCGGCATCCCTGGCAGTACATCCAGCATCCCCATTTGACGCGCCCATTCCTTAGAATGCCGCCGAGCCTCGTCTAAATGAGGATTCAAACTGGTGGAGAAGGGCATATAAAACTGCGGCAGAGTTACTGGCCCTACAGGCTGATGGAGGACATGAGTGAAGCTTTTGAACCGTTTCAGTCCCAAACTATCGGATAAAGCTCCTAGACGGGCCGCCGATGTGCCTAGTCCAGTGGGGCCGCCTAAAAACCAGCTTGCTGTCGAAGATTTGTCTGATGTCTGGTTCATGTAGCGGCTCGATCTCGTATGCCACTCATGACCCCCCGATTGCCAGTCCTGAAGTCCTTTAGCATATAGGACGACTTTCAGGCGCTCATCAGGAGTCAGACTATATTCCTCGAACAAAGAAGGAAGCTCGGTGACAAAGGTGTTCTCGAACTGTTGCACCCTAGATGTTAGTAAGTCGTTAGTGAGGTTAGCCGCCTCTTGGGTACTCACATCCAGGAATTGTTCTAAAACCAAGATACAGTTAGCATTTTCCCCTTCTTCTTCCACTTCTCTTTGGTAAGAGAAGATGTCATTTCGCAGATGTACCCCATCAGAAAAAGTGTCTTTGAGGACACGCATCGGTCGAGTCGGGGCGATCGCAGCCGGAATTTCTGCCCCAACCGCGTGTTCCACTAGGTTAGCCGACCAGGGCGCTCCCCCCACCTTACGGCGCATCTCGATGTACTCAATCGGGTTAGCAACTCGATTCTGGCTGATATTGGCGAGTTCCCACTGAGACTCTTTGAGAAGATTGATGGTACTCTCAGAAAACCGGATTACCCAGTCTTGGGAGGCATTGGGGATGGTGCGATCCCAGAGGTCTACTAGACCCCGTTCTACGGCATTGGTGGGTTCTGGCGGCGTTTCTTGGGGTTGGACAGGCATAAACGCTGGCAGTCCATCGAGGTACTTCTTAGCCCCAGCCATATCTTGGCTACGCTTGTAAAGCTCAAGGAAGTGATCGTCGAAGAAAAATACCCAAACATACCAGTCAGTTACCAGATTGAGCATGGGTTCGTCAGCATCTGGGTGGGTATAAGAACACAACAACGCATAGTCATGGGCATCAAACTTGCGCTCATCCCAAATCCCATAATCTTCTGAACCCTCTACTCCACCCAAAATCCCCATTTCATAAGCCCAGGTTTTAGAATGTACCCGTGCCGCTTCCAGGTTTGGGTTCAGCCGTGCCGGCCAAGGCACATAAAAACTCGGCAACTCAAAAGGTTGCTTGCTTGAAGTCATTGTCCATTTAAACCTATTAGTTTAAGCTCAGTGTCTTGATTGAAGTCGCCCTATAGTGTTTCTAGTTTACGTAAGTTATACTTGTAGGGGCACGGCACTGCCGCCCATACACCTAGCGATATAATGTTTTGCCGTCCCTGAGTGGGAACCGCTATCATTTGATATTCGCTGTTAATCTTGAGCAACTGAAATTATTTCTAGTAATCGAAAAAATTACAAGTTACTCTTGCCAAATATTTACTAAGCATTAAGTTACAGCTTATCAACAGCATTATCAAGAGTTTCTATAAAACGTCCTACTTTTCCCACTTTTCCCACTTTTCCACTTAACCAAATCAATACTTTTATAGCTAAGTATACGGATATTGTTTTGTTGATAAAAATACCAGATTCTATTAAGTAATTCTGTGGGAAAATTTATAGGTAAGTAACTACACAAAATTAATTACAGTCATTGCGAGCGTTCGCGGAGCGTCTCGTAGAGATAGCAATCGCAAGGGCTGGGATTGCTTCATTTCGCTTCGCTACATTCGCAATGACATTGTGTAATTAATTATGTTTAACTACTTATGTAAAAAACTGCCATTACTTTTTTTGTACCCAATCCCGAACTCAAAACTGTGGCAGCTACGGCAGCAAACCATATATAGGAATCTGACTTGATAAATGAAATTATTTGTGTAGGCAGGGAGTAGGGAGTAGTGAATTAACCTTTTCGAGATGTACGGAGTTTTTTTAGAAATCAAATAGGAGTCCTATAGGCTGGAATCTAACCATAATTAATTTTCTTTCTTCACTGTCAGTGCTACCTTGTTGCTATGCTTGAAGTGAACTTAGCAATATTAAGATCATTATTGATGTTAGGAGGCATCGGTGATGTCTACTCATCAAGACATACTATCACTTACGCAAAATCAACTGCTTGCCAAACTACTTCCTGATGAGCTAAAACGCTTGCATCCTCATCTGGAGAAAGTTTCACTTTCACAGGGACAGGTGATAATTGAGCCAAATGAGCCTATCCTATATGTCTATTTCCCCCTTAACTCATTGCTGTCTCTAGTGACGATAATGGAGGATGGGTCAACAGTCGAATCCGGCTGTGTCGGGCGTGAGGGAATGGCAGGTGTGCCAATTCTTTTGAATGTAAATACGACACCGATGCAGACATTGGCACAAATCCCAGGGCAAGCCGTGCGTATCAAAGCGGATATTATTAAAGAGGCGTTCGATACTGGCGGTTCGCTGCAAAAGCTTCTCTACCGTTATATACATACAGTTATGGTCTTAAGCTCACAAAGTACAGCCTGCAACCGGATTCATCATATAGAAGCAAGGTTGAGTCGCTGGTTGTTAATGAGCAGTGACGGTATAGGGTCAGATTCACTTCCCCTGACGCAAGAATTTTTGTCCACAATGCTTGGGGTGAGGCGTTCTGGAGTCAGCGAAACTGCTAGAAAACTTCAGAGCAAGGGCTTAATCTCTTACCAGCGCGGACACATCCAAATTTTTGACAGAAAGGGGTTGGAAACAAACGCCTGCGAATGTTACGGTATTGTCAAGGCAGAATACAAGCGCTTGTTTGGCTGAGGCTAAGTTTTAAAATTTGTGATTTTACCATAAAAGGTCTAAATATAATATTGAAAATTGCAAACATGAACTTTAGAGCGATCGCTCTGCTTCTATAATTGACAATGCAACAGAGATGTGATGATAGTTCGTTTCAATCACCTGCTACTGAAAATCCAAGGGCAATGAATTATGATTTATCCATAAATTATCAAAGCAATAAATTTTTATGGTCAATTCATATAAAGTGCCGAAATTACCACTACCAACGCCAATTTTAGGTTCAGAAGCTGGTTCTTTTGCTGAGTTCACAGTTACCCAAAGAATGCCTGCAATTGCCCGTCGAGTTATCGTTGAAAATAATTTTCCACCAGAAATTAATCTAAGATTAGAAAGGCTTGCGATAGAACTGCCAACAGGAACTTTACCACCTCTGCTGAATGAAAAATGTGAAGATTTTCCAGCTTGGGATATATATCTAGAATCTTACAAGAATCAGCGTTGGATAGACGTTCCTTGGTTCTTTGCAGAAACTTATTTTTATCGATTAATTCTAGAGATTACTCATTACTTCCATCCTGGTGTATGGCAAGCTATTGATCCATTTCAATTGCAAAAATCTCAGGGTTTAGAAGCATCTCTTGACTCAACTATTCTTCTATGTACTCAGTTGAAGAAATGGTTAGAAGATTCTGAAATTGATTCTTCACCAAACAAAACAGCTTTAATTGCACTATTATATTTTGCTTTATGGGGAAATCGAGTGGACTTGAGTTTGTGGTCAGCATTCGAGGATGACCGGAGCAGTTTTGATATTCAAAATCAACTAGCTCACATTTTAGTAAATGATGCTGAACAAATTAGTGAATTATTAACTATTTCTCAAGGAGGTCGCATTGATTTTGTTATGGACAATGCTGGTTTTGAACTTGTCTGTGACTTATGTTTAGTAGATTTTTTATTAAGTAGCAAACTGGTTAATCAAGTTTACTTACATCTAAAACCCCATCCGACTTTCGTTTCTGATGCCATGATTAAGGATGTACATGATACAACAAGTTTTTTAGCCGCTACTAGTCATCAACAAGTGACATCTTTTGCCCAAAGGTTGGAGGAGCATATTGCATCAGGGCGTTTAGCTTTGTCTGAAGATTATTTCTGGACATCACCTTTAGCATTTTGGGAAATACCAAGCTCTGTTAATGATGAATTAGCTAATGCCAGTTTAATTATAGTCAAAGGAGATGCTAATTATCGTCGGTTATTAGGCGATCGCCATTGGAATATTACTACCAGCTTTGCAGATATAGTTTGCTACTTGCCTGTACCAATAGGCGCATTACGCACTCTGAAGTCGGAAGTAGCAGTAGGTTTAAAATCAGAGATTGTTGAGAAAGTAGCAAAATCTGACCATTCTTGGTTGACTAATGGGCAATGGGGTGTGATTCAGTTCGCGCACTGTGTACCTGAAAACTGATATGGGTTTTATTGATGTACAACGTCAGTTGTACATCAATAAAACCTCTTCACCTGTTGGGACAACCTGGCATATTATCTCCAATCAGCAACCGTGCTAGGCTAGGTAATGCTTCGCCATAAGTGGGATGGATATGAACCGATCGCTCTAACAACTGCCAGGTTGCTCCCGCTTCTATCAAATCCAGAAAAACATGCACCACTTCAGCCGTTTCGTACCCCACCAGGGTGGCTCCTAAGATTTTGTCTGTGTCGCTGTCGATCACCATACGGTAAAATCCCAAGTCATGCCCCCACTCGATTGCACGAGCAATTTGGCTCATGGGTAAGGTGACAGCACGCGCGTTGATGCCCTGCTTCTGAGCCTGTTCTAAGGTCATCCCCACTCGCCCAACTTGAGGTTCTGTGTACATAGCATAGCCAAGAACGCGATCGCTGCGCGTCCGGCTTTCTCCACACAAAATTGCTTTCAAACGGCGATAGTCTTCCCAGGAAACGTGGGTAAACGCAGGCTGTTTGGCAACATCTCCGATGGCATAAACTCCAGAACAGGTTGTGTGGAACTGGTCGTTAATTTTGATAAATCCCTGATCGTCTAGCTCAATTCCACTCTTGGCTGCATTTAATGCAGATGTATTTGGTTTGCGTCCAACTACAACCAACAACGCCTCTGCTTGGAGTTGCTCACCACTGCTCAATGTCAGGTTAAAGATATCATTTTCGTGTGCGACCTGATTTACATTCACCCCAAAGTGAAGCCCAATCCCATCCTGCTTTAATGCTTCTGCTAAGACCTTGCTGACATCAGCCTCTTCCCGATTGAGGACGCGATCGCCCCGTACAATTAAGCGGGTCTGACTGCCCAAACGCGCCAATCCCTGCCCCAGTTCCAATCCAATATAGCCAGCTCCAATTACCAGTAACCGGGGTGGTAATGTTTTTAAGTCAAAGAAGTTGCGATTGGTCAGGTAAGGAGTCCCTGCAAGGCCCGGAATCTCAGGAATCAGCGATGACGTACCAGTGTTGACGATAACTATTGGAGCCTGAACAGTGACATCGCCACCTCTGACGGTACGTTCACCAACGAAAGAAGCTTCAGCGCAGACGATTTCAACGCCTGCATCATCCAATCGCTTTTGAATTCCCTGGTTAAAGCTGCTACGGATTCCCCGAACTCGCTCCATGACGGCGGGAAAATCAACCTTAACTTCCACCTCGATGCCTAATTTCTTGGACTGACGGGCACGCCCTGCTGCATGAGCTGCTGCCAAGAATGCTTTAGAAGGAGTGCAACCATAATTGATACAACTGCCGCCCAAAGCATCCCGCTCAAACAAAACTACTTTGCGACCCGATGAAGCAAAATCAGTTGCCAGTGGAATGCCCCCTTGACCACTGCCAATCACAATCATGTCTGCTGTTTCCATCGTGTTGGACTCCTTGACGATAGTTTGCTTTCATAAGATTCTCATACTCTAGGTGAAAGATTTTTCACGCACGCATTATTGTATGTTTAATTTTTTTGTCGTTGAATGCTTTCAAATACCTATTTGATCGTGAACTAAGAGAGCGATCGCCTATTGAAGAGTTAACTTGACTTGAATTTTGGGAATTATCATAGGAACCGCCAAAACCCATTATAAAAAAACATTCAGGCAAGTAATAGTGTTTAAATTAATTGCTCGTATCCTAGATTATAATATTGCCAGTTTAATTTATGAAGCTGCTGCCACAGTAATTTATCGAGCATACTCCAAGGCTAACGGAGACTCTGTTGTAATCAAACTGCTCAAAGCAGATTATCCTACTGTCAAAGAGATTGCTCAGATTAAGCACGAATACGAAATTATCCAAAACCTGAATATTGCAGGTGTAATCAAAACCCATAAATTAATCAACTATGACAATGGCTATAGTAATGGTATAGCAATGGTTTTAGAAGATTTTGGCGGAGAATCCTTAAAACATCAGATATCTGCTACAGGGTTTGAACTTACAAAATTTTTCAACATTGCCATTCAAATTACTGAAACATTAGGAGAGTTACATAGTCGCCACATTATCCATAAGGATATTAAGCCTGAAAACATTCTTTATAACCCCAATACCGAAAAAATAAAACTGATTGACTTTAGCATTGCTTCGCTGCTGTCAAAAGAAAGCCCAGAAATTAGTAGCCTTAATCTGCTAGAAGGAACGCTGGCTTATATGTCGCCGGAGCAAACCGGACGTATCAACCGAACTTTAGATTATCGTACAGATTTTTACTCATTAGGCGTGAGTTTTTACGAAATGCTGACGGGTCGGCTCCCTTTTCACAATGCTCAAGACCCAATGGAGTTGGTACATTGTCACATTGCAAAAATTCCAGTGGCTCCTCACGAGATTAATCCTAATGTACCATTGGGAATCTCTGCGATCGCCATGAAACTCCTGAGCAAAACTGCCGAAGAACGCTACCAAAGTGCTTACGGGTTAAAAGCTGACCTAGAACAAGCAATGCTCCAACTGCAAACAAAAGGAAATATTGAACTTTTTAACTTAGGTCAGCAGGATTTTTCGCATCAATTTCAAATAGCTCAAAAACTTTATGGTCGGGAAGCAGAAGTGGCAACTCTAATGGCTGCTTTCGATAAAGTTAGCCTCGGTTCGAGTGAAGTTGTGTTAGTGGGGGGATACTCAGGTATCGGTAAATCTTCACTGGTTAACGAAGTTCATAAACCGATTGTGCGGCAACGAGGTTACTTTATTGGTGGGAAATTTGACCAACTCAAACGAGATATTCCTTATGCTTCTTTGATTCAGGCATTTCGAGAATTGATGCGGCAACTGTTAGCTGAAAGCCAAACCAGAGTTGAAGTTTGGAAAAATAAATTGCTACAAGTATTGGGAGTTAACGGTCAGGTAATTATTGATGTTATCCCTGAAGTAGAACTGATTATCGGGCAGCAACCGCCTGTCCCGCAGTTGGGGGTTGCTGAGTCTCAAAACCGTTTTAATCGAGTGTTTAAGCAATTTATCCATGCCTTTACTGCTGCGGCTCATCCCTTAGTACTGTTTTTAGATGACCTGCAATGGGCAGATGCTGCCTCTTTGAAGCTGGTCGAAAATTTGATGAGTGACCCAGAAAGCCAGTATTTATTGATGATTGGAGCTTACCGAGATAACGAAGTTAATCCCACTCATCCGCTAATACTAATGTTAGAGGCAATTCAAGCATCTGGGGCAATCGTTGAAGAGTTGTTTTTGAAGCCATTAGCAGCGCCTCATATTACTCAACTACTTATTGACACGTTGAATTGTGAATCATCTCAGGCAGAACCTTTGGCTGATTTGCTGCTTCAAAAAACCCAAGGTAATCCCTTTTTCTTGACTCAGTTACTCAAAGTATTACATCAAGATAATCTCTTAACCTTTGATTATCGTTCAGGTTCCTGGCAGTGGGATCTCAACAAACAGCCCTGACCGATAATGTAGTCGATTTAATGGTGAATAAAATTCAGAGATTGTCAAAAGAAACGCAGCAAGTTTTACAATTAGCTGCTTGTGTTGGCAACCGTTTCAATCTAGAAATTCTAGCGCTAGTAAACGAAAAATCTGCATCAGAAACAGCAGTAGATTTATGGTCAGCTTTGCGAGCGGGATTGATTCTTCCTTTGAGCGATTCTTATAAAATTCCTCAGTTGTTAAACCAGTCGGAATTGGCAACATACTGCGATACGGCGCTAAAAGTTGACTATAAATTTTTGCACGATCGCGTTCAGCAAGCTGCCTATTCTCTAATTCCAACCAATCAACTACAACAAGTACACTTGAAAGTTGGAAAATTGCTATTACATAATACTGACAAAGCCCAAGTTGAGGAGCATCTTTTTGATATTGTCAACCATCTCAATGCTGGAAATTCATTGATTGTTGAAACCGCAGAAAGATACGAACTGGCAGAATTAAATTTGAAAGCAGGTCAGCGAGCAAAATCATCTTCGGCGTTTGTAACTGCACTAAAATTGCTGGGAACAGGGATGAGCTATCTCCCTAAGAATAGCTGGCAAGAGAAATATTTACTCACATTAGCTTTGTATTTACAAGCTGGAGAAGCAGAATTTTTAAATGGTAAATATGAGGAAGCCTTGTTAATTTTTGAGCAGACTTTCAGCCAGGTTAAAACAACTCTTGATATGTGTCGAGTCAATGAATATCGGATTATGTGTTATCGCATGGAGAATGATTTAAACTCCGCATATAAAATTGGGTTAAATACCTTAGAGCTTTTAGGCTTTGAGTTTGCAGCTTATCCCGATGATGCATATCTGTTAGAAAAACTTAATTATACCAAAGAAGTTATTGGCGATCGCTCAATTTTTAGTCTCGCAGAACTACCACTTATGCAAGACGAAGAGAAGTTAATGGCGCAACGCATCTTAAAAGAAGTCTGGCCTATCGCCTACTTTTTAGGTTCTAAAGCGTTGCACATTACATCGATGAACATAACTCAACTTTCAGTTCAGTATGGCAACTCACCGATTTCGGTATTTGGTTACATGCTGTATTCTTTCAACTTAGTATTTCAATATGGTGAGGTAGATTCAGGTTATGAGTTTGGGCAGCTTTCTCTTCGACTCCATGAAATTATGAGAACGAAGGAATTAGAAGCTAATATTTTAAATATGTGGGGAGGTTTAATATGTCACTATAAAGACCATATTAGCGAGGCTAAACCTTATTTATTGAAGGGATTTAATAGTGGTTTAGAAACAGGTTCTTATCAATGGTCTGGTTATTGTTCAGTTAATTTTTTATGGCAGTGTTTATTTGGGAATGAATCTTTAGAAAAAACCGCAGAAGTAGCCGATGATTTTATTCCGACTCTCCGCAAGATTGACAAAAATATGTTGAATTATCATTTGCTAGCTAGGGAAGCGATCGCTAACCTGACTAAGCCAACAGAGAAGATTGACCAACTTGTTGGAACTTGGGCAGACGAACGGCAAGTGCTAGAGTTTGCACTGGCATCTTCGGATATGTTAAGCGCATTTGTAGTTTACATCTATAAACTCGCACTCTGTAACTGGTATGGAGAATTTATCAAAGCTGTTGAGTATGCAGACAATGCAGAAAAATTTGTTGGGGGAGCGCGAGGAATTTTTATTAATCCTGTTTTCTATTTTCACCAAAGTATTGCCTTAGCAGGGGCTTATGCGGAGGCAGATACAGAAACTCAAGTGATTTATCTAGATAAACTAAATGTCAACTTAGAAAAATTCCAGAAATGGGCAATGCACTGCCCAAGCAATTATCAAGACAAGTTCCTACTGATTCAAGCTGAAATTGCTCGGATTCACCAACAAGATTATCAGGCAATGGAACTTTATGATAAGGCGATCGCTTCTGCTGCCGAAAACGGTTATTTACAAAATGAAGCCTTGGCAAACGAACTTGCATTTCGATTTTACTTAGCCAAGGATAGGAAAAACTTTGCCAAAATTTATTTAAAAGAAGCCCGCTATGGCTATTTAAAGTGGCAAGCTACGGCTAAAGTTCGACAACTGGACGAACAATATTCCCAAATTTTTAGAGATACAGTCGAGCGGCGTATGGCTACAAAGCCGATTCAGGACATTTCTGAAGCTAAAACCCAAACTCTAGATATTAGCACAGCGATTAAAGCATCCCAAGCACTCTCAAGCGAGATGGAGTTAAATCCTCTGCTGGAGAAGATGATGACGATCGCGATCGAGAATGCTGGGGCCCAAATGGGTTATCTACTTGTAAAACGAGAGAACCAGTGGGTGATTGAAGCCGAAGGAAGCATTGATCGAGGTGAAGTGACAGTGCGATCGTCTAGTCTGTTTCAAGTAAAGCATAAATTGCCAGTTTTGCTGATTAACTATGTTGAAAGAACAAAAGAAAATTTGGTTTTAGACGATGCTAGCCACACAGAGCGTTTTGTGAGTGACAACTATATTGTTGCCAATCAACCCAAATCAATTTTGTGTTTGCCTTTCTCTCATCAGGGTAAGCTAACTGGAGTTCTTTACCTGGAAAATAACCTCACTACCGGAGTCTTTACCGCAGAGCGGCTAGAGGTACTAAACTTATTGACTTCGCAAGTTTCCATCTCTATAGAAAATGCTCGGCTTTACACAAATTTGCACATCTACTCTCAGGAGTTAGAAATTTCGGAAACACAAGCGCGTGAGAAAGCAAGGCAGCTAGAGCAGACGCTTGATGAATTGAAGCTCACCCAGTCTCAGATTGTGCAAAGCGAAAAAATGTCTAGCTTGGGGCAGTTGGTGGCAGGCATTGCTCACGAAATCAATAACCCAGTCAGCTTTATCTATGGCAACCTTACTCACGTCAATAATTATATTAAAGACTTGATGGATGTAGTACAACTTTATCAGCAGCAAAATCAGAATTTACCAGCTAAAGTTCAGGATGAAATAGATGCGGTTGACTTAGATTTTTTGATGGAAGACCTACCTAAATTGTTGACTTCAATGAAAGTGGGAACCGATCGCATTCGCCAGATTGTATTATCTTTACGAAACTTTTCCCGTCTAGATGAAGCTGAAGTCAAAGCCGTTGATATTCATGAGGGCATTGATAGCACCCTGATGATTATGCAAAATCGGCTTAAACCCGAACCAGACTCTCCAGGAATTCAGATAATCCAGGAGTACGGCAATCTGCCACCCGTAGAGTGCCACCCTGGGCAACTGAATCAAGTATTTATGAATCTAATCGCAAATGCCATTGACTCTTTAGAAGAATTTAACAAACATCGGACTTATGCCGATATCGCCCGTCAGCCAAGTATCATTACAATTCGTACTACTGTTGAAGGCGATTTTGCTGTCATTCGCATTGCTGACAACGGTTCTGGGATCTCTGAAAATATCCAGCAGCAAGTCTTTGCACCCTTTTTTACTACAAAACCTGTCGGGAAAGGAAGTGGTTTAGGGCTATCTATTAGTTACCAGATTATAACTAGTAAGCATCAAGGACAGTTAAAATGTGTATCGGTTTTAGGACAAGGGGCTGAATTTATTATCTCTATCCCCCTTCAGGCAAAACTAGAAGCAATAAGTGTCTAATCTTGACATTAGAAATCAGTGGTTTTTTGTTAGCCGTTACCCAAGCTGTAGCTAGTGGCGATCGGGTAACGCTTGTTGGGTTGGGGTCATTCGAGTAACGCGATCGCAGCGTTCAGCTTCATCTATATAGGGTGTGGCGACAATTGTCAATTAAAATTCCCCAAACCATTAAATCGGTTTGGAGAACGTGTAGTGTAACGATGAGGTTAATTTCAGTAATATTAATCTAACAATCAATTGTAGAGATAAGGGGTAAATATCAGGTAGAAATCGGGTAGTTTACTAAAGTTGCTTTAAGCGATAGCCCAGTCCATGAACTGTTTCAATAAAATCGTCAGGCGCACCTGCATCTTTAAGTTTATACCGTAAACCCTTGATATGAGACTTAACCGTTTCTTCGCTTGGAGGGTCATCAAGTGACCAAATACGCTCAATAATTCCGGCTCGACTTAGCACCCGGCGACCGCTAGAAACCATTAGTTCTAGAAGGGCAAATTCTTTGGGTGTTAGGTGTAAGGATTGGTCAGCATAAGTGACTTCATAAGTGCTGGAATTTAAACGCAGACTACCCCAACCAAGGTCTGAAAAAGATGCTGCAAAACTATTGCGGCGCAACAGTGCGCGAACACGAGCCATTAGCTCTGGCATTTCAAAAGGTTTGACCATATAATCATCTGCGCCAGCATCTAACCCGGTAATTTTGTCACTGAGGGTGTCGCGGGCTGTTAACATCAGAACGGGTATTGTATTATTATGCGATGATGTACCCTCTATTAGATGCGATCGCAAGCGTTGACAAAAACTTACACCATTCAACTTGGGCAAGGTAATATCTAACACCACCAAATCATATTCCAACACTTTGATGCAATCCCACGCTTCCTCTCCATCTTGGGCTATGTCTACCACATATTGACGGTCAGTAAGCGCTTCCATCAACATTTCTGCTAGCTGGACATCATCTTCAACTACCAAAATCCGCATTTCTTGAATATTTGTGAATTAAAAAACTAGGATCAATCCCAAGATATAACCTTAATACTTTCAATTTGATTTAGGACGAGGGAATTTAGAAGAAGGCTGGAAGTTTTTTACTGGTACACTCTTAAGTGCCTTCTGCATAAAATCACGCCAGATAGGAGCCACCATACCTCCGCCTGTCGCACGGTTAGATAATTGTCGATTATCGTCCCTCCCTACCCAGATAGCAGTTGTCAATTGCGGTACAGTACCGATAAACCAAATATCTTTTTCTGAAGAGGTTGTACCCGTTTTTCCTGCAACTGGACGACCTATATCTGCACCTCTACCAGTTCCTTCTCTAACTACTGTTTGCATCACGTCTAAAGTTGCTGCTGATGCCCAAGGATCAAGCACTAGCTGAGGTTTAGGAGTATTATCCATTAATACATTGCCACTACCGTCAGTAACACGGGCGATAATCGTTGGAGGCGATTGCCAGCCATAATTAGCAAGAGTCGCATAAGCACTAGCCATTTCTAGGGGTGTAACACCAATTGCACCTAGTGGTAAAGAACTCACAGGTAACATTGGACTCATAATTCCCAAAGTACGGGAAGTTTCAATTACTTTATTCATGCCCACAGCTTTGCCAATCTTAATTGCAGGAATATTACGAGACAAGGTGAGGGAAGTGCGAACCGATATTGCTCCCATAAAGCTATTATCGTAGTTTCGAGGATAATACCAACCGTTACCATCACGGTAACTAACTGGAGTATCTAGAATTGTTGTATTTGGTGTAAATTTACCATTAGCAAAGGCAGTATAGTAAACAAAGGGTTTAAAAGAAGATCCTGGCTGACGGTGGGCTTGAGTCGCTCGGTTAAATTCGCTACTTTTTGAATCTACACCACCCACTAATGCTTTGACAAAGTGTGTGCGGGGGTCAATTGCTACTAAAGCAATTTGATTATTTTTTAATCCTTGACGTTCAAGGGTTCTATGCCACTTCTTGATAGTTTTTTCTGCCATCATTTGGAAGCTGGTATCTACTGTGGTTTGTACCTGCATTCCGCCTTTGATAACTGTTTCACGCCCAAACTTTTTAATCAGTTCTTGGGCTACGGTGTTGGTAACGTAAGGCAAAGCGCTACCTTGAAATGACCTAATTTCACCAAGTTTAATTTTTTGTTTCAGGGCATCATTATACTCTTGCTGGCTAATCCAATTCAGTTCCAACATCCGCCCCAGTACTTCTTTTTGTTTTTGTTTTGCCAGCTTCATACTCACAAACGGGCTAAGTTCTTCTGGGGCTTGAATTAAACCCGCCATCATTGCTGATTCGCCCAAAGTTAAATTTTGTGCTGATTTTTTAAAGTAAGTGCGTGCTGCTGTCTGAACACCATAGTTATTGTGACCCCAGTAAACTTGATTGAGGTACATTTCTAATATTTCGTCTTTACTGAGAACTTGCTCTGACCGAATTGCTAATACCGCTTCTACTATTTTTCGGGTAAAGGCACGTTTCTGAGATAAAAACAGATTTTTCACTAACTGCATGGTGATTGTAGAACCACCTTCTCGCACTTCCCCAGATGCCAAATTGACTAATGCAGCACGTCCAATACCGCCGGGATTAATACCATGATGCTCATAGAAGCGATGATCTTCACTAGCTAATACGGCTCGTTTCAAATTGGGAGAAATTTGATTTAGAGGCACTACTTGACGATTAGCTTCCCCGTGTATACGCGTTAAAAGTTTGCCTTTGATGTCATAGATATAAGTTGTTTCTGAGGGTGAAAAATTTTGTAATTGTCTAACGTCTGGTAGATTACGGAAACTAATGGCTAAACCAACTAGCCCTCCAGCCATAACAGAACTTGATAGCATAGTTATTGACAGAAGTGTGCCACCAGTTACTTGACCGACCCCTTTCAAAAACTCAAAACTAGGTATTTGAACTTGTGATTGTTTTTCTTCAAAAGTTTTAAATGAAGACACGGCAATTGGATTCCCTTACTTGTAAATATAACTATAATTTTTATTTAATTTTGTTTTGCAAAACTTTCATCATAATGGTAGATGGTTGCTGCGTGCATACAATGTAAATGCAAAAGTTATTATTTTGATATAGTAATTCTTCTTTTAATCAATAAGAACTAGAATATATATTATTCAAAGTATATAAAATCAAAATTCTCCAAACAAACAATTAAATTTATTTGGAGATATTTTAAGTGAAAGAGAGTTTATTTCAATTAGGATTATAACAACCAGTTGTGGAAAGAAAAGGTAGAAATCGGGTAGAAATCGGGTAGAAATAAAAGTGATTCTGAACTAAGCTTAATATTGGATATTAGAAAAATCTTTACTTTGATGTAAAGTCGTGGTTAAAATATGGACTCTGAACCATTAATCTATTTTCTATGAAATGGTCATTGGAAAGGAAATGGATTGCCTCTGGCTTTGGCTTGTGCTTATTATTAATGAGTACAGCTAGTCTTATTTCTTACCAAAACGCTACCCAGTTAATTGCCAGTAGCGATCAAGTGAAGTACACACATGAGGTAATGAAAAATGTTATCGATATCTTTGCTACACTAACCGATGCAGAGGCAGGACGCAGGGGATATATTTTATATGGAGAGCAACTAGAACTCAATCGTTACTATCAGGCAATGCAAAGCCTAGATGCCAAAGTTAAAAAGTTGCAGCAACAAATTGCTGATGACTCTTATCAACAGCAGCAACTAACAAAGCTAAAGTTCCTTATTGCTCAAAGAGTTGAACTATCCAAACAATCAATTAACCTCAAGAAAGTAGGTAAATCAAGCTTTGCTATTCAAGCGCCTCTAGTTAATCAAAGCAACCAAAACCGTGGTCAAATCCGCGAAACGCTTACCAAAATGCAAGCTAGAGAAGAACAATTACTGCAAATCTCAGTTAGACATTCTCAAGACAATATCCGCAACCGGATGTTGATTGAATTCCTCGGTACGTTTCTGAGTTTTGCCATTTTATTAGGTGTTTATGCGTTGCTTTATCAACAATTACTTAAGCGCCAACAAGCAGAAACTATTCAAAAAACTTTAGCTCAAGAAAAAGAACTTACTGAATTGAAGTTACGCTTTTTCTCAATGGTATCCCATGAATTTCGCACTCCATTGAGTATTATATTGGGGTCGGCTCAACTATTAGCTCAAAGTAATCAGCAGTGGACAGAGGAGAAAAAGCTTAAAAATCTGCATCGAATTCAATCTTCAGCCAGGTTAATAAACCAGTTATTAACAGATATTTTAACTTTGACTAGAGCAGAAGCTGGTAAGTTAGAATTTCATCCAGAACTCATGGACTTAGAAGCATTTTGCATTAATTTGATAGAAGATATTCAATTTTATAATCAACAACAGCATACTATAAAATTTATTAGTCAGGGTAACTGTACTCATGCTAAGTTAGATGAAACTTTACTGTATTCGATTTTGACGAATTTACTTTCAAATGCAATGAAGTATTCACCTCCAGAGGGTAATATTTTCTTAATTCTAAGCTGTGAACCACACGCAATATTTTTCAAAGTTAAAGATAATGGTATAGGAATTCCTTTAGAATTTAAGGAGCATTTATTTGAGCCTTTTCATCGTGCTAATAATGTAGGCAAGATTGTTGGCAGTGGACTAGGGTTAGCTGTAGTGAAAAAGTGTTTGGAAATACATAATGGAGAAATTTATGTAGATAGTAATGCACAAGGTGGAACAAGTTTTACGGTAAAATTTCCACAAGAGGAAACAGTAATAGTCAAGAGTAAATTAAACAGCCATCATTAAAAGAATTCGGAATGGGCTACGCTAACGTAATTCGTATAATTTGAATACATTTACATATAATAAGATATTAATTAAACGTAAATATAGTACACCCACCCGTAAGTAAGGGCACGGGCACTGCCGTGCCCCTACAGCATGGTCTATGTACCATTGGAGGATAATTAAGAAAAGCCTGAAATAGGGTATTTCAGGTAACGCATATCACGATGTATTTGTACAGTGCGTAAGTTGTATATTCTTATTAACTAAACTGTATTGGACTAAATTGATCATTGAGTCCACTTGAGTGGACTTCAGCTAAAAGCCAAAGAACTTTAGTTCTGGGCGGGATGTCGGTGAGTGTGACAGTTTCACTATGGGAACCGCTATAAGGCAGGCGATCGCAATTTCTGTATAGATAGCTCAAGCTCTCATTACCTACGCACTTGGCCACTAAATCCAGCTGCTTTAAACTGCTTCAGCTTCAAGGGCGTAGGCTGATTTGCGGGGACAGAAATTCTCAACTCAAAATCGCTAATACCTGTTGGTACTTCAGCAATAGAACCTAAGCGAGTGCGGTTTTGCATCACCGAGTCGTTGTTGGCATCATAGATACGTCCAAAAATATCTGCGTCGTAGACTGTTTTATTAGTACCGTTTTCTGCCTTGCCAGTAACAATAAAGCAATTGGCGGCTGCGCTACCACTACTAATCACCGCGCCTTCTGCTAGTTCTGGCGGACAATCCTTATAACTAACGTCAAATAATCTAATCTGTGTCAACGCTACAGCAGAGGGAGCGATCGCAGATGATAGAAACGCAATGACACAGGAAATCAAAACAACCGTGAGTGAGCGCAACCGCATAGAAGACCCCGTTACTGAATCCAAGAATATGTAACTTATAATCTCAGCTTACCTGAATTTAACTACAAGGATTGAAGACTTTAATTTAACCTTTGTAATAATTAGGGAAATAACCCTCAATTGCTATTAAATTATGACTCCAGATGAGATTGAAGCATCTATGCTCGCAGCCTTTAATGATTGTGATGCAGCAAGCTGTCCTCTCACTGACAGGCAGAAACAGATATTACTGCAAGTGATTGAGCAAATTCAGGGAAGTTGCGCCTCCGGGGTGTCAGATATTGCTAACCCCTTGGATGAACTCACCGCAGAGGAGTTAGAAGCATTTTTACAGTTTGTTAAAAGCGAAGAACAAAGTAACCGCACTTGGAAAGTGCAATTGCTCAACGACTGGCTGCTAGGTAATGACTCTGGAACAGTACAGTTTATTCGACAACGTTATGGTTTACAGTGGCTCAATCGCGTTGAGTCATACCATTTTGATAAGTATTCTTATTTTGAGGATGCACTAAAGTTAAGAGTAGGCGATCGCATTGAAGTTTCCAATGCACTATGGGAATGGGTGCAAGAAGATGGGCCTTGTAAGCGTGAATGGTTTCCTTGTATGGTGATTAGGGTCGAGAAAATTAGCAGAGGTGATGATTACTCTACTAACTGCGTCGTCCGCTTCTTCAATGGCGCTGAGTATGAAATTCAAGGAATGTACGAATGGAATCGCTATAACTGGCGTTGGCCGAAGAAGTAGTGCTGAGTAAATCTTAATGAGTCTCTGAACTCCATTAATGAGTGTTTGAACTCCATTAA
>NZ_JAYGHE010000038.1:46030-61715 GCF_034931145.1 Nostoc sp. UHCC 0252
ATTAATGAGTCTCTGAACTCCATTAATGAGTGTTTGAACTCCATTAATGAGTGTTTGAACTCCATTAATGAGCCTTTGAACTCCATTAATGAGCCTTTATGCTCTGATTGCTGCTCTAGAGTGTTCCAAAAAATAAATGATCCAAAACCCGTCATTGCGAGCGAAGCAAAGCAATCGCAAGGGCTGGGATTGCTTCGCTTCGCTCGCAATGACAATTGAGCATTTTTTTACTTGGAGTACTCCTATGTTAATAAAATTATTGCTTAAACAACGCCCAAGCCAAAAACCTTTCGGTATGATACAACGCTAATTGATTGCTCACACCGTTGAAAACGGCATCAAAAGCGTGTTCCGCCCAAGGAATTTGTATAAAAACCGCAGTATTACCAGAGTCACGTAGACGTTGATACATCTTTCTGCCAAATCGCGCTTCTACTAAATGGTCACGACTGCCGTAAATTAATAGAGTTGGTGGTAAAGGGCGTGTCAGATAATTTATCGGTGAAGCAATTTTATACTGATTAGGCAATTCTTCTAAAGAACCACCCATAAATGTTTTTAAAACAGCGCGGGTATTGATAGGATCGGGAAACGGCGGTGTTTTGTATCCTCCAGGCAAGTTGACAGGGCCGTAATAGTTCACCACAGCCCGAATAGGCGGTGCATCTGGTTGATAAGCTGCTAACATTGCTAGGTGCGCTCCCGAAGAACGCCCTAAAAGCACCATGCGTTCTGGATCGGCTTCATAAGCTACTGCATTTTTGCGAATAAAATTCAAGGCTGCACGCACATCATCTAACTGGGCTGGAAATTGATATTTAGGTGCGTGTCGATAGTCGATCGCAAATACTGTATATCCCTGATGAGCCATATATTCGTTAAACTCAGAATTAAGCTGAGGATTGCCATATTGCCAAGCTCCGCCATAAATTACTACCATTGCTGGATATTTCCCTACCTCTGAAGGTTGATAAACTTCCATTTTTAAAGGCACTCCCGCAGGAAAAGCAAAGGTAATATCTTTTTGATGACGGGTTTTACCTAATGCAATACCCCGAAAAGAATTAACTAAATTAAAAGGATGAGTCTGCATTTTAGCTATTACTTGGGCTGGAATTTGCTCTAGATAATTTGCTCCCAGCCCTTGCTTCATCGCTTGAGCCATCTGTATTTGAGCTAGTGGGATATTTACTAATACCCATGTACAAATTAGCAATCCTATTAAACTGAAAATGGAAGCTAAACGCCGGATTTTACGGCGACGAATGTAGAAAAAAGACAGTAATAAAAGGAGTAAATTTAATAACAATAACCAAGGACTGACTTCTGGCGCTCCCACTGCTAGGGTGAGTAATAACATATTTGGAGCCGGAAGAAAAATCCAAGAACTGAGAAATAGAGTTGCACAACTTAGTAAGAATATAAGCCATGAGAAAACTATTTTAGGTTTAAGAAACATAAATCAAAATGTCATTACTAAGGGCAATCTAATTCAGAGGTTGTTTTAAAAGTATTTCGCTGTGACTTTAGGCACTTTTGATCCCCCCTAACCCCCCTTAAAAAAAGGGGGAACCCGGAATCAAAGTCTCCCTTTTTAAGGGAGATTTAGAGGGATCTAAAACTTTTGATACCGACAAAAGGACTCTTGAAACATCCTCTCAGCGTAATCATTTTTTTATCAACCTAAGCCCAGGTGATTTAATAAAGCTTGGCGCATCACTTCTACAGGTACATTTTCCTGCTGCAACCAAATTTTTAAGGCTGCTACCCCTTGTTGGACTAGCATTTCTAAGCCATCGATCGCAATTGCACCTTGTTTTTCAGCTTGCTTTAGAAATTGTGTCGGTTTAGGGATATATATTAAATCGTAAGCGATCGCACCTGTTGGTAAATTTCCTATTTCCTCTCCACTCAAAGGCGACTCATCAACCTTGGGATACATACCTATGGGCGTTGTGTTTACCAGCAGATTAGCTTCGGGTATTAGCTTTGAAAGTTCCTCCCATTGATGGACTTGCAAATTTTCAGCTATAGGTGAATTGCTCCAACTATTGCTAAATTCTTGTAATCTCTGCACATTCCGCCCCACAACGTGAATTTTGGTAAAACCTAGTTGGTGACAACCTGCTACAACTGCTCTGGCTGCGCCACCATTGCCTAAAATTACCGCTACCTTCTGACTCCAATCCTGTTTATAGGTTGTCTGCAAAGGGGCGATAAATCCTTCTATATCTGTGTTTGTCCCCACCCATCGATTATTTTGGCGACTAACAGTATTTACTGCGCCGATAGTTTGGGCAAGAGGGGTAATTTCTGACAGAAGAGGCATGATTGCCTGTTTGTGGGGGATTGTAACACTAAAGCCGACAACACCAATAGCGGCAAAGCCTGCGATCGCTACTTCTAAATTCTCCGGTGCTATAGGAAAGGGAAGATAAACATAATCTAATCCTAAATTAGCGATCGCAGCATTATGCATCGCTGGCGAGAGCGAATGCTCCACTGGATGTCCAATTACCCCTAGCAGTTTAGTTTTGCCTGTAATTAATCTTTCTTTAGTCATTTGTTATTTGTCATTTGTCATTAATTATTTCTCTCCCTGCTCCCTGCTCCCTGCCCCCTGCCCCCTGCCCCCTCCCCCCTGCCCCCTGCTCCCTGCCCCCTGCTCCCCGCTCTCCTACTCCCCACCTAGCCTACAATTATTAAAGCTACTTAACAATTCTTTGAATCATGCAGGCAACAACAGCCCCCTCTACAACCCCAATTCCTGGTAAATATTGGCAGTGGCGCGGGCACAACGTTTACTACGTCCGTGCGGGAGAGAAGCAAGCGCAACGTCCGCCCTTGCTTTTGGTACATGGATTTGGTGCTTCCACAGACCACTGGCGCAAGAATATCACAGGATTGTGTCAAGATTTTGAAGTATTTGCGATCGATCTTTTGGGATTCGGGCGATCGGCAAAACCAAAATTGCAGTACAGTGGCGACTTGTGGCGCGACCAACTTCATGATTTTATTAGTGAAGTAATTGGTCAAAAAGCAGTATTAGCGGGTAATTCTCTTGGTGGCTACGCTGGTTTGTGTGTTGCAGCACAGCGTCCCGAAAGTGCGGCTGGTTTAGTTTTGCTCAATAGCGCCGGGCCTTTTAGCGAAAGCCAGCCGACACCTGAGCCTGAAGCTTTACAATCAGAAATTCAGCCTCCCAAACAACCCGCTAATTTGCAGAAACTTCTTGGTGACGGCACTAAGTGGATTTTTCAACAACCTTTAGCCCAGTTTTTGTTATTTCAGTACGTGCGACAACGTTGGGTAATTCGCCAAACCCTAGAAAAAGTTTATCTTGACAAAAGTGCCGTTACAGACCAATTAATAGAAGAAATTTCTCGTCCTGCTGATGATCCTGGTGCGTTGGATGTGTTTGTTTCAGTCTTTAGCAGTCCTCAAGGGGAAAAAGTTGATGTGCTACTAAAGCAATTAACTTGTCCATTGTTAATGTTGTGGGGAGAAGCTGACCCTTGGATGAATTCTAGAGAACGTTCCCAAAAGTTTCGTCAATATTATCCTGAACTCACAGAACACTTCCTAACAGCCGGTCATTGTCCCCATGATGAAATCCCCGATAGAGTAAACCAACTTTTAGCCGATTGGGTTTTGTCTATCACCAATTAATACAAATCTCTCCCCGCCTCTATCTTTGTCCCTCTCCGAATTAAATAATTAGATCCCCGACTTTTTTAAGAAGTCGGGGATCTAAGCCTTAATTTATTAACGTAGGGGCAATATTTAAAATAATCCTTCAGATTCAGCGAATTTGCGTAAACGTGGTATGCATTGGCGTTGGTAAAAACTGCTTAATGTTGGAATCGACAAGTCAAATTCCTCAGATAATTCTTTCCAGCTAACTTCCGGGGGTAGGCGTTTAAGAATTAACACCTGACAATTCACATCAGGTCGCCCTTTAATAGAAATACGGCGCAGTTCACCTTCAGAATCTGTCCTAGCCCATGTCTCCAACTCTTCCAGAATGGGAGGTACTTGGGGCGCGGCTGGAAGGTTATCTATAGGGTCAATTGTTTCACTTGTTCCACCCGATGTAGACTGACGAACCCGAAGAGGAACTGTTGTAGCTTGTTCCCGGTTCTGGTTAATGTAAAAGTCCTGTAGTCTCCGTTTTAGATAAGCATTTAGCCAAGTAATGACACTGCCATAGCTGGAATCATAGGTTTGACCAGTTAAACCTTCACAAACATTGCGGCAGAAATACAACCAAGTTTGTTGTAGTGCATCTTGATAGTAGGGAGTACTTTCCCTCCAAAGTCTATTTGCTGTCAAGCGAATAATTTGCGTGAGCAGCTTTTGACGCTGAGGACTTCCAAGTGGGTGTCCACAGGCTTCGGTAACTAAGCGACGTAGCTGTTCATCGAAGTAAACCATGACAATGTTGGGGCAGAAAGAAAGCAAGAATATCTTAGTATTGCGTATAACAACGCCACAAAAAATTACCTTTCGTCAAGATGTTGGGAATTGGGAATTAGCAAGAGGACAAGGAGAATTGGGGACAAGGGGAAAGACTACTTGTTTCAAATTCTCACCTCTTGTCCCCCTGCTCCCTGCCCCTTGCCTCTTCCCCATTCCCCTCAATATAATCCCAGCCAAGAAAATAAATTTTCCCACCAGGAATATGTCAGATTACCAACACTCAGCTTCATTTTGTTGCGAATGTCTTGGATTTTCCAGTTAGTTAGTTTAGCCAGAGTTTGCGCCTCTTGTTCAAAACGTTTGGGCAAAGACCGCTTATATTCTCTACCCGCCTGACATTTGAGTTCCCCTTGGAACGGATGTTGCAAAACATAACGCCCTTGGAAAAATTCACTATTAGCAGTTTGTTGAAATATTAGGTCTTCAGGGAATTTATCGCGGGTGTAACGTACATGCAACCGCGAGATGAAGACATCACTTCTAGGAAAGGGACGGCGAAAGCTTGGGGATACTGGTACATTACTTCCAGAATTATTATCTAGCCAAAACACGCCTGCTTGCTTCAGTTCTTCTTGGCTCAGAGGATCGGCTGAACAGGGATCGCAACTACCCATATTCCAAGCGTATTCTAAAAAACCAACTTTCTTGTCTTCTTTGGTGTAGGCAGTTTGAAACATTGATTTGTAGAAATCACCAAATTCATTTTTGACAAACAAGGGAACGTTTGTGTCGGAGGGGATTTTCACCGTCCGATAGTTAGTGAGTTCTGCCTGTCCTTGAGGTGAGAGGATGTAGACAATCAAATCTTGCTCTGTCGTGGCATTGATCATACCCAGACGAATTGGCAGCATGAACTTGGGTGACTGGTAGGAAATTTGTAGCGGACGAAGGAACTGGTAGCCAGATTTCTCGAATGTATCTAAGTTGACTTTGGCAACAAAGAATTTCATTGAGGAGCGGATATAGGGTTTAAGTAACTGTTTTGCACCTCTGGGGATTTTGTAACCATTGCGTTGAAGCCAAGTTTCTAGTCCGCCAGATTCTTTAGCACTAAGAATCACGATGTCGTATTCGCCGACGTTGAAACGTGCTTCGACTGTTACACCCAAATTAGCATCACTGCTTCTCTTACGCGGTGACTCATTGCTTGCTGCTGATGTTGGTGCTGCTGATAACTCCTGGGGGTAAACTGGGGCACAAGGATCTGGATCGAAATATTCTACCAATCGCGGGGCACTAAAAGCATCTAAGCGTTCGATAATCTTAGGTTCCGTGACGCGAACTTGCTCTTTTTGTACCACCGTTGGTACTGGTACTACCATTGCAAAATCTTTGACTTCGCCTTGGAAATCGTTTGCCATTGTTAGGACGGTGCGATCGCTATCTCGCGCGATCACCACCTGAGAAGCTTTGTTATACAGTTTTGTATCAGCTTTGGCTACATAAAATCCACAAAATGCCCAAGCTGCGGGTGCAAAGCAGAAAACAGCTACAATTACTAACAATAATGGCGTTAAGAGTCGAAAAAATCTCATTTTATACCTCTGCATTTTTAATTAGAGACGCGATGAATCGATTAGACGCGATGAATCGCGTCTCTACAAGAGGCACTTCTCCTGTTTCTTCATCTGCCTCTTGCCAAGAAAACCTCGGGGCTAACCACAAAACATCTAACAGGATGGTCAATGGCGCAAGGGCAAAAAGCGCCCAGAAAACTGCTGTGGGAATAAAGAAATAATTCCGTAGGATAAAAGTTAATCCGGCGATGCAGATTGCCCAAACTACCCGCCCAATTCGGGAATTGGGAATCGATCGCGGATCTGTAATCATAAATAGGGCAAACAGCAGCAAAGATCCGCTCATTAATCGATGCCAGTAAACATCCCAAGTCCAACCCAGCCAGAGATTGCGAATCGCTTCTAGTAAGGAGTAGGAACCCAAAAAGGCTGCTGTGGTGTCCCAGCGACCAACGCGCTGCAAAATCATGCCGCCAGTACCGGCAAATAATAGCCCATACCACCATTCTTCACCCCATTGTCCTGGCGAAACCCAAGCATCGGGGGTGAGAATCAAGGCAGATATGATGCCGAAATTGGTGGGATTGAAGAAATGCTTATCGCCGATTTTGAAAATAAACTTGCTAGCGATCGCAATTGCTGCGGCTATTGCCATTGTCGTCCAGTGATCAGCCCGTAACAACAGGCCCAGTCCCAAAGAGGTAATTAAAGCACTCCGAAGATTTGCCATTTGTTCTTTGCCAGTAACTAATGACAATATCCATTGGGTTACAAGACTGGTGGCGATCGCTACCCCAATCAATTCTGGTCGCAGCGTCCAATCTCTTGTACCGATTCCCAATACTAGAAACAAGCCGAGAAAGAGAATTTGATAATCTCGTATATCTTTGAGCAGCATTAATCCTTAAATTCCGCGATTACCCGTAGATTTCTCATCAATCTATACGAGTGCTAGCTCAAATAGTAATGCTGTTACAGATTTTGTTACAAAGCATCGGCACAGACGGTGCGATCGCCCTGTCTGCAAGCCACTTTGCATCTACGTTAAAAAATTGACTCAATTTACAGTTTTCATACATTTGAAGCGCATCTGACATAAGGGCACAGCATTGCTGTGCCCCTACCGCGTGGTCTATTTACCTGAAAATAGCTGTCATTACGAATTACGTTCGCGTAGCGTGCCGGAGGCTCTATTACGAATTACGAATTATTAATGCGCTACTACCACGCTCTACTAGAGAAGGAGATAAAACGCGGTTTTCCACAGTTTTTTCTTCTAATAAATCGAGTAACATTTGCATGGCTATGCCACCAATTTCTAACATCGGCTGGCTGACTGTTGTAAGTGCCGGTGTAACGTAACGACCTAAAGCAATACCATCAAATCCAACTAGGCTTAAATTTCGTGGTACTAAAATACCTAGTTCTTGGCAAGCTAAAAGAGCGCCAACCGCCACCATATCGTTGTAACAAAAGATCCCTGTTACCTCAGCAGTCAATAGTTTAGATAGCATATTTTGTCCGGTGGCGACATCGCTGGTTCTGGTATCATACTCGTCACTAATTGCAACCCAATCAGGATTTTGTGGTAAACCAGCTTCAGTAAGAGCCATTCTATACCCTTCTAGGCGCTGCTGATTCGACCTGCTGCGATCGCTTACACCAAGATAACCAATGCTGGTGTGTCCCAAACTTATTAAATGCTCTGTGGCTAATCTAGCACCTAAGCGATCGTCTATTGCTACTGAGTGAAATATTTCGGATTGATCTTCAGTCTGGCTATTAATCAGAACTGTTGGTACAGCAATTTGGTTTAGTTGCTTTGTATGCTGTTTGCTAATTCGTGAGTCGGCTACTAAGATTCCGTCTACTCTGCGGCGATGAAAAGTATCAATAGCTGCCATTTCCTGCTCTAAATCTCGGTGTGAAGAACTTAACAAAACACTCAGTCCAGCTGGTCTGGCAATCTGTTCAATTCCGTCTACTACCTCAGCAAAAAAGGGATCTGCAATGGAAGTTACTACTACACCGATAGTATTAGTACGTTTATTTTGCAAGCTCTGAGCAATAGCATTTGGCACATAGTTCATTTCCTGCGCCAGTTGCTTAATTTCTTCTCGCACTTTCGGACTAATGAGAGCATTATCTCGCAAAGCGCGTGAAACTGTAGAATGAGAAACACCTGCTCTTTTAGCAATATCTTCAATTGAAATTCTTCGTTTATTCATTTTGTAGTTTAGATTTTATTTTAAATTTATGCACACGTGTGCATAATATGTATTATTATAGAAAGTAATCGTTATTTGTCAAGAGATATTAATACAACTCAGATTTTGCATACAAAAAATTCAGTAGTCTTACGCCCTGCCCTTTACCTCAATAACCTAATTCTTCAAAAAAATATGATTATTATCGTCATGGGTGTATCTGGTTCTGGTAAAACCACTATAGGAAAACTGCTAGCAGACTCCTTAGACTGGGAGTTTAGTGATGCTGATAGTTTCCACTCGCCAGGGAATGTTGATAAAATGCGGCGCGGTATCCCGTTGACTGAAGCTGACAGGATGCCTTGGTTGCAAGATTTGCAAACAGCCATAAAGCATTGGCTGCAAGAGAATAAAAATGTAGTGCTGGCGTGTTCGGCTTTAAAAGACAGCTATCGGCAATTTTTGGTATTGGATAGCGGCTGCACTAACACCAAGAGCGATCGCATCAAGTTAGTTTACCTCAAAGGGCCTTATGAGTTGATTCAAACGCGGTTGCAAGAGCGTAGCAATCATTACATGGGCGAAAAACTATTGAATAGCCAGTTTGATACTCTCGAAGAACCATTAGATGCCATATCTATCGATGTTGCACAACCACCTCAGATAATTGTCCAGAACATTAAAACGGCTTTGAAAATTTAGCTTATTGGTTGCAACCGCAAGATTAAGATTAATTAAGTCTTCCCTAAAATCCCAACTTTTGGCAACTAAATGCCTCGGATATAAGTCTAGAAAGGTTTTAAGAGTGTTTCCAAAAAATAAATGATCCAAAACCCGTCATTGCGAGCGAAGCGAAGCAATCCCAGCCCTTGCGATTGCTTCGCTTCGCTCGCAATGACAATTGAGCATTTTTTTACTTGGAGTACTCTAAACTGTAGTGTGTAGGAGAAAAATAGTGTTTCTAAGATTAGCGCAACAACACCAGGAATTTGTTCAAGACTTGGTAAAGAACCTGCAAGCCTTGACAATTATACTTGAACGGCGTGGTTATTCTGCCTCATGTTACACGTGCGGCGACCAAATGAAGAGTGCTTCATTTATGGTTAGCCTGCGAGAAAAGCATCTAATTCGTTTTGTCGTGTCTGATTACGGGATTACTTGGATGGAATTGTGGGGCGATCGCGAATTAATGAAGTTGGAGGGTGCAGAAGCAGTAAAACAACTTCAAGAGTTAGCTAATATTGCCAAGCATTCATCTACCATAAGTCGCTTCGCTCCAATTAAAAATTAAAAATGTAAAATTAAAAATTGCAATTCTTTTGGCGCTTGAACCCACTACTGATTGTAGACCACTAAATCTGCATATTTAGTAGTAGCTCAGTACCCAAAATTAATTAATTAAAAATTATTCTTCTTCACTAATTTTTAATTTTTAACTTTTAATTAAAAAAACGGTCAACAGAGCATTGAGTCGCCATATAAGTACGCCGAAAATTGAGGCAGCGATTCGGGATATTGTTAATGCTTTCAACCGTTTTAGTTTACCGTTGATTTGGGATGGACGATGGAAGTGGACAGACTTCCATGACTTGAATCAAGCCATGCTCAAGGGTGAATCGATGCCCTACGTGTTCATCGGCAAGAACTCCTCCAACCAAGTCACGCACGACCTGATGCACATCTACCAAAATGCGTCCAGCCTCCTCCGAGTAAAAGGAAATCGGCTCGACGTGCGGATTGATCTCGCTCCATTGCTCCGTCCAGTAAGCGCGAACTTCTTCAGGCCCACGGACAAAACCGCCTTTGAACGCTTTCGGCCAAGCCACGTCTGGAGTCATGAGGGCAAGGGCAGCGTCAATGTCTCGCGCGTTGAAGGCCGCGTAAGCCGCACGGAGCAGTTCGATTTCTGGTGCAGGTTGATCTGACATAAGAGGTATGGTAAAAAAGATGCAGCAGAGCTTAACAAATTATTGTACCGTTAAAGCTAAGTATTGTTATCGAACAGAATACAGGAGTCAGGAGTCAGAATTCAGGAAAGGTATTCTGTATGACTAGTGGATGAATAATTGGATTGATTATGACTCCTGAATTCTGACTTATGAATTCTTCTTCAATAATCTTTCTGCTCCGAGTCGATTGTAAAAAACACTTAACAAAGTGTCTTGTATACAAATGTACAAATAGAAAAAAACTTAACACAAGTTTTTGCACACGTGTGCAAAAATAAAAATAAGTCAAAAACAGGTTTTGCACACCTGTGCATAATATTGCGAAAGCCCGATTTCAAAAAGCAATATCGACGAGTAACAAGATATGTCTCAAATCCTCAAGAATGCCATCGACCAAGCTCAATACAATCCGTTACATTCGCTAGAGGAGTGGGAAGAAGACTTACTTAATCGTTATCCCAATCCAGATAGCATAGTTAAAGAAGGTAAAACCACTCAAGACTACAGGAATTACGAAACCCTAACCAGAGACACGGTAAAAGAATTTTATCGGTTAAATCATATTAATCAAACATATAATTTTGTCCTTGAGAAAGAAAATAATTTTCTCAAGTTTGATAAAAAAGAAATGTCTGTTTGGGGTGCAATTGAATTTTTGAATCAATTAGTAGATGATTCAGATCCCGATACAGATATGGATCAGTTACAGCATCTATTGCAAACATCAGAAGCCATACGCACTGATGGTCATCCTGATTGGATGGTAATTACCGGTTTCTTGCACGATATGGGGAAGGTACTTTGTCTGTTTGGTGAGCCTCAATGGGCTACCGTAGGTGATACTTATCCTGTAGGTTGTGCCTTCTCTGATAAAATTGTTTTTTCAGAATTTTTCCAAGAAAATCCTGATTACAATAATCCCAATTACAACACTAAGTATGGTATTTACAAACCGAATTGTGGATTAATGAATGTACATATTTCGTGGGGACATGATGAGTATCTATATCAAATAATGAAAAACTATTTACCTGAACCTGCATTGTATATACTTCGTTATCACTCATTTTATCCTCAACACCGTGAAAAGGCATACAACCATTTGATGGATAACCACGATCGCCAAATGTTTAAATGGGTTAATTTATTCAATCCTTATGATTTGTATTCAAAAAACCCGATTCCTCCCAATTGGCAAAAGTTAAGACCATACTATGAAGATTTAGTGGCTAAATATTTACCCGCAACGTTAAAGTTTTAAATTTTGAATCTGAGAATATTAAGTTTTTTTAAGTGTATTTATCTTAAAAATACTTAACATTTCCAAATACTACAATTCTAAGAGTTTTAACTAAAGATAGATTAAAAACTTTTCTTTACTCCGTAAAATTCAATATCAGCCAGGCACATTAAAAAAGCATTTTTACCAAAAAAAATGTGATTTTATGACGTGGTGTGATCGTCATAAGTTTGCTTTAAAAATAAATAATTTATTTAGTCATGTTTAAATATTTAGCTTTGCTTTTTTAATAATAGACATCATATCAGTTTCAAATTTGGTGCAAGTAAGAATGGTTTTTAGGAGATATATGAATATGAAAAGGATTGTGTTCAACTCTGGGGTTACGTTTCGCGTAATGGCAGCTAGCGTACTAGGTATTATCAGTGGTAGCATGGTCGGCTGTACAAATGCTTCTCCCGATCGCAACACTGCTACTAATACTGATATAAAACCTGCTACAAATACTAGTGCCGTAACTAAAACGGCCAATGGAAATACAAAATTGCGATCGGTTGCCCTTACTGTTGGCGATTTAAGTAACCCTTTCTTCGTTGTTATGGGACAAGCAGTTGAGGCAGAAGCAAAGAGAATTGGCGGAAAAGATGTCAACGTTATTATAGCTTCCAGTGCTTATGACCTTAACCAACAAGCCAATCAAATTGAGAATTTTACGGCTGCGAACACTGACATCATTGTTTTGAATGCTGCTGATAAAAGTGGCATTAGGCCAATAGTTGAAAAAGCAAAACAAGCAGGTAGAATTATCATTGCCGTAGACACAGGCGCTGAGGGAGGTGTGGATGCCACCATCACTACTGATAATACCCAAGCTGGGGAAGTTAGTTGCAAATATATTGCTGACCGCCTCAAAGGTAAAGGCAATGTAGTAATAGTTAACGGGCCGCCCGTGGACTCGGTAATTCAGCGAGTTAGTGGCTGTGAGAATGTATTGTCTAAATATCCTGATATCAAAATTCTCTCTAAAAACCAGAATGCAGGCGGTAGTCGGGATGGAGGACTTAGAGTTATGACTGATTTGCTCACAACCTTTCCGAAGATTGATGCTGTTTTTGCCATTAACGATCCGAGTGGAGTTGGTGCAGAATTAGCAGCTAACCAAGCAAAACGTAAAGATTTCTTTATTGTCGGGGTTGATGGTGCGCCAGAAGCAATAACTGCGATCGCATCTCAAGACAGTTTATATGCTGCAACTGCCACTCAAAATCCCCGAAGAATGGCTCAAAAAGCAGTTCAGGTGGGGAACGACATTTTAAATGGGAAGAGACCTAGCGATCCTACAATTCTGATTCCAGTCAAGCTGATCACAAAAGATAATGTCAGCACAGAGAAAGGCTGGTAAATAATAATATTTGTAAATTGAGAATTAAAAGTTATGTCTAATCTGAATTGAGTCTTTTGATGCATTGACAGAGCTTTTGCACATACCCATGATGTATATATGTGCGCGTGTAGAAAGTTTTGATATATCGCCTTTCGATATTCAGAATTTTTCGAGATAGTAATCGTTTTTTAAAACATGATTTAGTGATGATTTTCATTTCATACATATTAAATGTGAGTTGATTAATTTCTAACTCACAAATTCCGGCTTTGAAATTCTTTTTACAGGAGATGTTCATGACAACAAGTATCGAAACTTCATTTCCTGATACACCAAGCACTACCCCTGTATTAGAAATGCAAGGGATAACCAAACGATTTCATGGTGTATCTGCACTCCAGAATGTTAATCTCACGATTTATCCGGGAGAAGTTCACGCCCTTATGGGTGAAAACGGAGCAGGCAAAAGCACATTGATGAAAATCCTGGCTGGGGCTTACATTGCCGATGAAGGAGAAATTCGGATCAATGGTCAACCCTTCAAAATTACCGATCCGGCGACAGCACGTAAGGCAGGTATTAATCTTATTTATCAAGAACTGAACGTTGCGCCTAATTTAACCGTTACCGAAAATATGTTTATGGGTAGCGAGTTGCGGCGAGGTCAGTTTTTAGACCGCAAAGCCATGCAACTGGAAGCAGAGCAAGTGCTAGAAAGCCTGGGAGCCAATTTTACAGCCCAGACTGTAGTTGGTACACTAGCGATCGCAGAACAGCAGCAAGTTGAAATTGCCAGGGCGCTAAAAGACAAAAGCCGCGTTTTGGTGATGGATGAGCCAACAGCAGCACTATCTGACCGCGAGAGTGAGCATTTATTTGGGGTAATTCGCAAACTACGGAATGATGGCATTGCCATTATTTACATCAGCCATCGCATGGAAGAAATCTATGCCTTAGCTGACCGGATTAGCGTCCTGCGCGATGGTCAATATATTGGTAGTCTTACACGCAGTGAAATTTCTCCCCAGCGATTGGTGCAGATGATGGTCGGTCGCTCCATGCAAGACTTTTACGAACATCAACGGCAAATGAATCCTGGCCCCGTAGTGCTGGAAGTTAGAAATATCAGCGACGTTCGCAAAAAGATTGAGCCGGCTAGTTTTGAACTTCATGCGGGAGAAATTCTCGGTTTAGCGGGGCTAGTTGGTGCAGGACGAACAGAACTATCCCGACTAATTTTTGGTGCAGACCGCAAAGCCAGTGGTGAAGTCTTTTTGAATGGTAAAAAACTGGAAATTAATTCGCCCAGTGATGCGATCGCTGCGGGAATTGGTTATGTCCCAGAAGACCGTAAAGATCAAGGTTTATTTCTGGAGATGAGCGCCCGGAAGAATATTGCCATTAACACACTTAAGGAGGATGCAAAGGGTGGAGTTGTTAACTGGAGTTCAGTTAATCGGCTGTCAACAGATGCAGTAGAAAACTTTAATATCCGCCTAGCCAATTTGGAAATCAGAGCGCTGGATCTTTCTGGTGGGAATCAACAGAAGCTAATGCTAGCGCGTTGGTTAGCTATTAAACCAAGAGTTTTGATGTTAGATGAGCCGACACGCGGCGTAGATATTGGTGCCAAAAGCGAAATTTACCGAATTATGAGTGAATTAGCAGCACAAGGTGTTGCTATTTTAATGGTTTCCAGCGAACTATCAGAGATTGTCGGTATGAGCGATCGCGTCTTAGTGATGCGAGAAGGGCAACTAGTAGGCGAACTGGACGGCAGTCTTGGCAAAGAAATCACCCAAGAAAAAATTATGCATTATGCAACTGGAGCATCGGAGGTATCAGCATTATGAGTCAGACAGTCAGACCGCCTGCCAATAAATTAGCCAACAATCCTGCATCCCGTAACCGGAAATCAATCAGCACTTTCCTAGAAGTTGCGGGTATTCTGCCAATTCTAGTAATTATCTGCATCTTATTTGCATTCCTTTCTCCCAACTTCCTTACGGGCGGTAACATCATTAATATCTTGCGTCAGGCATCGATGAATATTGTGCTGGCGACAGGAATGACCTTTGTGATTCTCACCGGAGGTATTGAC
Source organism: Nostoc sp. UHCC 0252 (assembly GCF_034931145.1). Lineage (NCBI taxonomy): Bacteria > Bacillati > Cyanobacteriota > Cyanophyceae > Nostocales > Nostocaceae > Nostoc > Nostoc sp. UHCC 0252. The sequence goes on from NZ_JAYGHE010000038.1 coordinate 60,908, forward strand.
CTTTCAGTTGGGTCAATACTGGCTGTTTCTGCCGTAGTTGCCCTGCTGGTATCACTACTACCGGCTTTAAGTTGGGCTGCTGTACCTGCTGCTTTGCTTGCAGGATTGCTTTTGGGCTTAGTCAACGGCGCTCTGATTACCTTCTTGGATGTGCCACCTTTTATTGTCACCCTGGGTTCACTAACAGCCCTGCGGGGTATGGCCTTTTTGGTAGCCAAAGGGACAACGGTGATTAACCGGGACATAAATTTTGCTTGGATAGGTAATAGTTATATCGGCCCTTTTCCGTGGCTGGTGATAATTGCACTACTGACTGTAGTTATCAGTTGGTTTGTACTCAGACAAACTGTTCTAGGAGTGCAGATATATGCCGTAGGTGGTAACGAGCGGGCAGCCAGATTAACTGGAATTAAAGTTAATCGGGTGTTGCTATTTGTCTATGGAATTAGCGGATTACTCGCAGGTTTAGCAGGAATAATGAGTGCCAGCCGTCTTTATAGTGCCAGTGGCATATTGGGACAAGGTTACGAATTAGATGCGATCGCAGCTGTTATTCTTGGTGGAACCAGTTTTACAGGCGGTATTGGCACTATTGGCGGCACTCTTCTAGGTGCATTAATCATCGCTATTCTCAACAACGGTTTAACTCTGTTGAACCTATCTTACTTCTGGCAACTAGTCGTCAAAGGACTAGTAATTATTTTGGCAGTAACTATTGACCGACTCCGCAGACGTTCTAGACGGTGAAGAAGCAGGGGGGCAGGGGGCAGGGAGCAGGGAGCAGGGAGCAGGGAGCAGGGGGCAGGGG
>NZ_JAYGHE010000038.1:61793-63893 GCF_034931145.1 Nostoc sp. UHCC 0252
GCAGGGGGCAGGGGGCAGGGGGCAGGGGGCAGGGGGCAGGGAGCAGGGAGCAGGGAGAAAAATACCAATTCCCCATTCCCAATTCCCAATTCTCAATTCCCAATTCCCCATTCCCCATTCCCCATTCCCAATTCTCAATTCCCCATTCCCCATTCCCCATTCCCAATTCCCCATTCCCAATTCTCAATTCCCAATTCCCAATTCCCAATTCCCAATTCCCCAATTCCCAATTCCCAACATATAAACCATGACCTCCACTACTACTCGTCGCAAATCCAACACGTTTTACGTCATTTTGATTGCTGGCGCTGCTGCCCTCGGCGGCTTTCTGTTCGGTTTTGACACTGCTGTGATTAACGGTGCAGTTGGCGCTCTTGCCAAAGCCTTTAACGCCAACAGTGTACTAACGGGCTTTGCGGTATCACTGGCATTGTTAGGGTCTGCCATAGGAGCCTTCTATGCAGGGAAAATTGCAGACCGTTATGGTCGAGTTAAGGCAATGGTAGCAGCTTCGATCTTGTTTACCATCAGTGCCATTGGCTCCGGGATTGCTTTCGGAATCTGGGATTTTATCTTTTGGCGGTTATTGGGTGGGGTTGCAGTTGGTACTGCTAGTGTCATCGCGCCAGCTTATATCGCCGAATGTTCTCCCAGCCATTTGCGAGGAAGATTAGGATCTCTGCAACAATTAGCGATCGTAGTTGGAATTTTTATTGCACTCCTATGCGACTACTTTATTGCCGTATCAGCAGGTTCGGCTGAAGCACCGTTTTTGTTTGGTATAGCTGCTTGGCGCTGGATGTTTTGGACAGAAATTCCTCCCGCCGTGCTGTATGGAATGTCAGCTTTGATGATTCCTGAATCTCCCCGGTACTTAGTTGCTCAAGGACGGGAACCAGAAGCTGCTAACGTTTTGACCAAGATTTTGGGGGGCGATGTGCTGGCAAAAATCGAAGAAATTCGCCAGACAGTGCTTCGAGAACGCGAACCTAAATTTTCTGACCTCTTAAGCAGACATGGCGGACTCCTTCGCATTGTTTGGATAGGAATCGGCTTATCTGTATTCCAGCAATTCGTTGGTATTAATGTAATCTTCTACTACAGCAGCGTTTTATGGCGGGCTGTCGGATTTTCCGAACAAAGTTCCTTAACAATCACGGTGATTACAGGTGCTGTCAACATTATTACAACATTAATTGCGATCGCCTTCGTGGATAAATTTGGTCGTAAGCCTTTGCTGATAGTAGGGTCAATTGGCATGACCATAACCTTGGGAACGATGGCTTATATTTTTGGCAACGCTCCCCTAGATCCTGCTGGAAACCCCACCCTCGTCGGAAACGCTGGGACTGTGGCTCTGATTGCAGCCAATCTCTATGTATTTTGCTTCGGTTTCTCCTGGGGGCCAGTCGTTTGGGTGTTGTTAGGAGAAATGTTTAATAACAAAATTAGAGCGGCTGCACTTTCAGTTGCTGCTGCAATCCAATGGGTTGCGAATTTCGTTATTTCCACAACATTCCCTCCCATACTGCAATATTTCGGTCTAGGTTCTGCCTATGGACTTTATACAATTGCGGCGGCTAGCTCATTCTTTTTCATTCTCTTTTTTATTAAAGAAACCAAAGGAATTGAGTTAGAAGATATGTAATTTGAATCCACCTAATACCTCTGAAGCTTAATTCGTCATTCTGAAATCGTGAAAAGCTATATCTCAGACTTGTCAAACCAGATAGAATTGCTATTAATCTTGTAGGGTGGGCATCTTGCCCACCCTGATTATACAAACTTTATCTGGAACAAACAACAAATAAATACAACTTTTCGCTTCAGTCAATCAGTAAAAAGATAGAAAACCTCAATACGGCTCTTTGTTGTTATGGTTTATTTGGTAATACCAATTTAATGTGAAGCTGCACTAAATAAGTAACTCTTTATTCTTGGCGCTCTTGGCGTACTTGGCGGTTTGTTTAATATTCTGTGCTTCATAAAAAGACACAAAAGTAATTCGCAAAATACTAAAAAAATACTGATTCCCTTATATCATGTCCGGTTAAATAATTGTCATTGCAAACGAAGAGAAGCAATCCCAAAAGCCTTGCG
>NZ_JAYGHE010000038.1:63972-75185 GCF_034931145.1 Nostoc sp. UHCC 0252
TTAGAGGTTGTTTGAAAAGTGTTTCACTGTGACTTTAGGCGCTTTTAGCTCCCCCCTAACCCCCATTAAAAATGGGAAATCGAAATCAAAGTCCCCCTTTTTAAGAGGGATTTAGGGGGATCTAAAACTTGATACCGACAAGAGCAATTTTAAAACATCCTCTTATAAACCAGAAGCCTTTATTTGGCTGTAATCTCTGAGTTACAAAATCATAATCCAACTAATAAGTCAATGATAAAAGTTCTTTCTCATAGCTTTTTTATCTTATTGTTGGCAGTTCCAGCAGCTTGGGCAGCATCTCCAGAAGAAGATTCGAATCCAGTAGATGCTGATAGAAATTTGCAGGGACAAGTCAATTCTGTTTCCCAACTTTCTGATATTAAACCGAGCGATTGGGCATTCCAAGCACTGCAATCACTGGTCGAACGCTATGGCTGTATTGCAGGTTATCCTGATGCAACCTATCGCGGTAATCGTGCCTTGAGTCGTTATGAATTTGCAGCTGGTTTAAATGCCTGTTTAGATCGGGTGAATGAATTAATTGCTGTGGGTACTAATGATTTCGTCAAGAAAGAAGATTTGACAGTCCTGCAAAATTTGCAGACAGAGTTTGCGGCAGAATTGGCAACTCTGCGTGGCCGGGTAGATACCCTAGAAGCACATACAGCAACGCTGGAGGAGCAGCAATTTTCCACCACTACTAAGTTGAATGCTCAAATTATTACCGCTATTAGTGATACCTTCGGTAATAGAGTCGGTGGAGAAAGCGATGACTCCCGTCTCTTCTTTGCAAATCGGGGTCGTCTCAACTTAGAGAGTAGCTTCACTGGCCAAGATTTGTTGCGAGTCCGGCTGGAGTTTGGCAACTTTGCAAATTCCAATGGTACAAGTCAAATTGCCGCAGCTACAGGCACTGGAATGACACGCCTGAATTTCGACAATGACAGCAACAATACACTGATAATTCCCCACATCCGTTATTACTTCCCCGTTGGTGAATCCCTTTCCTTCGTTGTTGGCCCCACAGGTATTGGTTACAACGATATTACAAACAACATTACTCCTGCCACTATCGGCGATGATGGTAACGGGATTCCCTCGCTATTTGGTAAAAACAGCCCTCTCTTCGAGCGGGGTGGTGGTGGTGCAGCCGCCAACTTGAGTATCAGTAAAAACTTGATTCTCACCTTGGGCTATTTAGCTAATAGTCCGAATGTTCCATCAGCGCAAAATGGATTATTTGATGGCGGTTACAATGCTCTAGCGCACCTAGCATATTACGGTGAACAAGGAGCTATTGGTGTTGCCTACTCTCATGGTTATAACCCTGCTGGCACTGTAGATATCAATGCCGGCAGAGGCAGCGCCCTGTCAAATGCTCCCTTTGGAAACAATATTGCTACTTCCAATAGCATTGTCGGTGTGCAGGGATACTATCGCTTTTCCCCAAATTTCCAGGTTCACTCTTGGGGTGGATATGTCTGGGCAAATGCGAAGAACTCTGGTTTCAGCGATATTTCTAATGGTAGGGGTGGAACCGATTCTCTCTTTGTCAACAATGGTGATAATGCCAATGCTTGGTTTGGCGCAATTGGTGTGTCGTTTCCAGATGTGGGCGGTAGAGGGAACCTGCCGGGGATTCTCTTCGGGATACCGCCGCGTGTCTCTAACAGTGATGTCCGTCAAGACCGAGACACCGCTTACCATATTGAAGCATTCTATCGCTACCGCCTGAACGATAATATTTCAGTAACTCCTGGTTTTTGGGTGATTCTCAACCCAGAAAACGATAGTAGAAATGATACGCAGTATGTGGGTGTGCTGCGTACAACCTTCGATTTTTAACGGCTCGCGGAAATTCCCACACTCAAAGTACTCGTAGGACGGGGATTGTGAGCGGGTGATTTCTGGTAATCTAGTTAAGTCTTGACCATCAATGCCATAAGCGAAAACCAAGCTAACGGGTATATGTTGCAAGAAAAAGATTTGGGTCTTGGGAATCAGGACTCCTGCACTTGGAGGGAATGTCAGACCAATAGAACTACAAAGTCCTAAAGGCTATTCCCGATGAATTGGGAAGCCCTGGCGTATTACGGTGGGGTAATTCACTCAGTTAACCAGCCAAACAGACCTGCTACGGTAAGATTGAAATCTTTGGCAAATTCTGGTACTGGCAAACGTGTTTCTGGTTCATCATAAAAAGTGGCGCTTTGATCTGGCGGGTAAACAAAAACAGATTGTTCTTCTGGATCTATCAACCATCCCATCTGAGTTCCATGTTTGAGACAATGCAGAATATTTTTGGTAACTTTAGTTTGACTTTGGTCAGGAGATAGGATTTCGATTGTCCAATCTGGAGCAATTGAAAAGATGTTAGCAACCCCACCATTTTCCTTGCGTGGAATTCTTTCCCAGAAAAACACAGAAATATCAGGTATGATTGAGCGTCCACCAAAAGTACAGCGAAGTTCACAAAAAGCTCGTGCAATCTGTTTGGGTTTTACAACCAAGTTGATTGCAGGTGCTAATTCAGTTTGAATTACACTATGTTCTCCTTGTGGCATCGGTTTTTGGATAATACGCCCATCAATATATTCGCTGGCAGGTTCTGTCTCTGGCAGCTTTAGGAATTCGTCTATAGTCAAGGATTTAGCAGGGATCTGTACCATTTAAGGTTTCCTTGAGAGGGGTAAATTGCACTGCTTCTATTTGTTATTCTACAGATAGCTCAATCAGTGGAGCTTACCCGATTAAGTTTTTCTGTCAAAGTCATATCATGTTCGGCAAATTACTTGTGATATGTGATTGCGAGTGCAACAAAGTGGAACGTTCGCGCAGCGTCTCTTAGAGTTGCGATCGCAAGGCTTTTGGGATTGCAACAATTTAGCGTTACGCTGGCGTGACAACGCTAACCTCACCTTACCGATGGAGGAGGCAGGGGGCGGGGGGCATAAATTAATCTATTTATGGAGAAAAAAATGTATTTCCAGCCGCACGGCACGAGAAATACGGCATCCTTATAGCAGAGCAACTAAATTTATTTATGGGGATTCTTAATTTTGAATTTTGAATTTTGAATTCGGAGCGATCGCGTAGCGTATCGTAGAGGAGCGACGTGACCTTTGCAATAACTGCTTTCTGTGATGAAGTGGCAAAATTTAGATAAGTTCAGTTTTAGGTTGCAATTCTCACAAATCAAATAGGATTGCTATATATAAAAGAGCAATTTTCAAATGACCATTTACTTTTATAAGGTTTGGCAGCCTTATGGCTGTTTTTCTAACTTTTCTCCTCACGAAATCCACATTCAGGGCACTTGCTGGGCAACGGTTGAGCATTATTATCAAGCGCAAAAGTTTGTTGGCAGCAAAGATGCAGCAATTATACCTATAATCCATGCCGCCGCCACCCCAGAAGAAGCTGCCGCTTTGGGAAGATGTGGCACTCGCCAACTCCGTAAAGACTGGAATTTGGTCAAAACGCAAATTATGCGAGAAGCTGTACTCAAAAAGTTTCTCACTCATGCCGATATTAGAGAAGTTTTACTCAAGACAGGCGATGAGCTTTTGGTCGAAAACTCCCCAACCGATTCTTTTTGGGGCTGTGGTGCTAATAAAGCTGGTCAAAATCATCTCGGTAAAACTCTCATGAGTGTACGTGAAGAAATCCGTAATTTACTATCTTTAACGGGAATTTACGAATAATTGAATCCAAATAGTTGCATTCAACATAAAATCAGTAATAAGACGGGGAATTTCAATATTTCCCAGTCAAAAAATTTTGAAAAAGTTGCCAATAATTCAATTTCTTCGAGTTATATAGGAATCCGGTTTGATTCCTGTTCGCGCAGCGTGGCGTGCCATATTTACTTGCGTGGATTGGGAATTGGGAATTGGGAAGAAAAGAAGTTATACATCCGTACTGGGTCTTGTTCAAAAATAAAATAGGAGTCCTATAACTTGAATCTCCTAGACCTTATATCATGTCCAGCAAATTACTTGTAATATGTCATTGCGAGTGCAACGAAGCGGAATGTTCGCGTAGCGTCTCGTAGAGATAGCAATCGCAAAGATTTTGGGATTGCTTCTCTTCGTACCCTGCGGGAACGCCAAGGGCGGTACGCAATGACAATTGTTTAACTGGACATGATATCAAACCATTGTTTTACAAGGTTCACGCTCCTTTAATGTTCTTGCTAGATTGGCAAATTAGCGATTATTCTTATCGATAAAATCCACTATTGTTGAGAGTAAGCAGCCTAGATTTAAGGCTTCGTAACTTCTCAGAGCGATCGCTCTTACAAATATTAAGAGATATCCAAAAAAGCAGTGCAGTATTAGAGAATCTTCCGGCGCCAAAATGGTTAAATGATAAAATAATGATGAAGGTATTATTTAAGTAATAGTACTGACATAATTTAATGAGTAAGAATATAAAATCAATTAGGATCAAATGATTAAATTTTTCTTTCCTTTAAACTTGAGAGAATGTTTGCAAAGTACCTAATGATGCACCAAGTGGTGTGATATCTCCCTAGATGAACTTTCTTAGGACTACGAGAATCAACCAAAACATCTAATACTTTTCAAATATCCTCTAATCTATTTTCAAAAATACTTGTAACAAATGTATCTGCCTGGCAATGCTTTTATTACAAGATTTTATTGAAATGGAATGAAAATCAAGGCATTGTTAAGTTGAAAGTTTTCATTAGAGACAATTATAAAAAAACTATACTTCAGTTGTGGTGTACATAACCAATGACATCTAGCGATAAACCAGATAGGTTACAGCAAAGCTTAGACCAAGAAAGCTTACTGCATCGGATGATCAAACAGATTCGGCGATCGCTCGACCTCCAAGATATATTAACGACTACTGTTAGTGAAGTACGGTTATTTTTACGTGCAGATCGAGTCAAGGTGTATCGGTTTGATGCTGATGGTAGTGGTGAAGTCATTGCTGAATCTATTCATGAACAGCGTCTACCATCCTTGTTGGGGTTGCGCTTCCCAGTTCATGATATTCCCGAAGCGGCTAGAGAGATGTTTCTGCTAGCGGGGCTACGTTCGATTGTCGATGTAGCAAACGAGAAGATCGGGCTATCACCTCTACAATCAACAGAAACTGGCAAACGCCTACGAACTAATATTTACTATCGGCAAGTAGACCCGTGTCATATTCAATACTTAAAAGCAATGGGGGTGCAATCTTCTTTAGTAGTGCCAATTTTGGATTGCGATCCCCAAGAACAATCGGCAAAGCCAAAATTATGGGGATTATTGGTATCTCACCACAGTGAACCGCGAAAGATTTTGAAGCGGGAATTAAAAGTATTGCAGCAAGTTGCCGATCAGGTTGCGATCGCGATCGCTCAAAGTAATCTCCTCACCGAAGCCCTTAACCATCAGAAACGAGAAGCCACCGTTAACCGAGTCACCACACTATTGCATAAACTACCAACAATCCAATTACAGGGAGCTGTTCAAGAAGTTATTACCGCATTCAGTGGAGTAGGTGGCAGGCTTTACATTGAAGAGAGTCGAGAAACATACATCTGGGGCGATCAACCCACATTACCTTACGAATTAGATAACAGCATTATTGAACAGCATCCTACATGGCAAAACTGGATGGCTGAGTGTAAACCAGGTCATATTTGGGCTACTACCGATCTCTACAAAGAACCGCATTTACGAGTTTTGGCTTTAGCGTTCCGTTCTACCCAAATTCGTGGACTAATGGTGATTCCCCTACATTACCGGGAAAAATTTATTGGTGTATTAAGCATTTTTCGTGCTGAATTTGAAACCGAGATATTGTGGGCGGGAAAATGCGATCGCAATCGGCGACAATTGTTACCCCAGCTTTCCTTTGAGGTTTGGCGAGAGCAAAAAAAGGGGCAAGCGCCTGAGTGGAAACCGGAAGACATGATGTTGGCGCAAGCCTTGTACGATCATTTTTCAATGGCAATTCAGCAGCAGCAAATATATAAAGAAGTACAAGCTTTAAATTCCAACCTAGAAGTGCGCGTGCAAGAACAAACTGCTGAACTAGAAAAATCATTACTAATCACCAAGGTAATTAAGCAAATCACAGAGCAAATCCGCAGTACATTGGACTTGCAGACAACTCTGCAAACTATCGTCCGGGAAGTTCGCTCACTGCTAAATTCTGATCGGGTGGTGATTTTCCAACTGAACAGTAAATCGGTGATTGTAGAAGAGATTAATGGCAATTGGCAGTCAGTTTTGGGAGTTAACGCACCATTGGAATGCTTTCCTGATGAGCATACAAATTTATACTCTCAGGGTAGGGTACGAGCAATTAACAATGTTTCAACCGATTCTTTAAGTGATTGTCATCGAGAGTTTTTGCGAAATCTGCAAGTTCAAGCAAACTTAATAGTTCCGATTAATATAGGTATGGAATTATGGGGCTTACTAATCGCCCATGAATGTAATGCTCCCAGAGATTGGCAGGATGCAGAAATTGATTTATTACAACAGCTAGGAGATCAGGCTGCGATCGCTATTCAACAAGCACAACTCTACGAACAAACCTGTAATGCCGAAACTGAAGCCAGAAATAAAGCTGGACAGTTAGGGCATACTCTACATGAACTCCAAGAAACGCAGACAAGATTGGTTCAAACTGAAAAAATGTCTGGCTTAGGACAGTTGGTAGCAGGTATTGCCCACGAAATCAATAACCCCGTTAACTTTATTTACGGTAATCTCTGCCACGCCAGTGACTACATCGAACAACTACTAGAAATTTTACGCCTCTACCAGCTACACTATCCAAATCCTCATAGTGAAATTAGCGCTGCGATCGCTTCAATCGATTTTGAATTTTTGGTAGAAGACCTGCCAAAAATAATTACCTCAATGCAGGTAGGAAGCGATCGCATCCGCTCAATAGTGTTGTCATTACGAAATTTTTCTCGCTTGGATGAGGCTGATAACAAGCGCGTTGACTTGCACGAAGGCATTGATAACACTTTACTAATTTTACAACATCAACTGAAAGCAAATAACGGATTTCCAGCTATTCAAGTAATCAAAGACTATGGCAATATCCCATTGGTAGAATGCTATGCCGGTCAAATGAATCAGGTATTCATGAATATTTTCAGCAACGCCATAGATGCTCTAGAAATGGGGAATAGGGAATGGGGAATGGGGAATGGGGACAAGGAGAATCAGTCATTGCCAATGCCTAGTATCTACATTTCCACTAGAATCTCAGCAGATAACTCTCGTCTTTTGATTCGTATTCGTGACAATGGCCCTGGAATGCCTCCAGAGGTAAAAAAGCGAATTTTTGACCCGTTTTATACTACCAAGCCTGTGGGTAGGGGCACAGGGCTTGGATTAGCTATCAGCTATCAGATTATTGTCGAAAAACATGGTGGAATCATGGAATGCATTTCAGAATCTGGCAAAGGTACAGAATTCTGGATTGAAATTCCTGTTAAGCCTCCAGCTAGAATAGCCGACTAAAGGCATTTTCAGGATATTATCAAAACTTAAAATTTTAATTATCAATTATTTATCCAACAGAATTCAGGAGTCAGGAGCCAGAATTCTGTTGGGCGTTCTGTATGACTGGCGGATGAATAATCGGGTTGAAGACCCCCACCAAATTTTCAATTTGGTGGTGCAACAATTTCTGCGCGGTCTGAATCCTGTTAGCGGATAGCTAAAGTTTAGCCCATTCAGAATAGCTGAATTCTTCTTCAACCAAAAGATTGATGATATTTTATTAAAAATATACTGATGCAGAAATTTAAGAAATATCCCATTACTGCAATATATTTACTTTGACTACAAATACTTTGAAAGTAAAGTTTCATTGCAAAAAAAGTCCATACCATTCATGAGTGGTAATTTAATAATAGAAGCTAAGAAATAAGCTTCCCTGGCAGATATAACAGCTGCATTTGGAATCGTAGTAAGAGGTAAAAAACGCTGTTTAACTTAAATCTGTCTCGTCAAAACACAGCAACACCCAACGCGAAAACTGCTATTTCCTCAAGTGTGGAAGATTAGGGGGCGCTGTAACTGGTTTTCATGACTTGTGTAAACAAGTTAGGAAAGTTAGTACATCCCTGTATCTGATAAACAATAAGAGAAGATAGTTCAGCGAGTAGAAGTCTGGGTGTTGTTGCGTTTAAAGAGAAGTATCAAATATGTACTTCTCTTAGTGTAAGATTATACTAAGTTAAATAGTGAAAATAGTTTAAATAGCGCCTTATGTCAATTATTGCGCTCAGAGCGTGGTATCTACAAGATTACGAGCCGATTCCAGAACTAGAAAAGCGTCCGCCAGACATTCGCTTAAGCAAAAAAAGCCTGCTGAGATCGGCATTGCGAGCAGACTTTTTGGAAGAAAGCGACGAAGTTAAGAAATCAACTTGGTTTGGGCGCTATTTGGAAGGGGAAAATATTGAATTTTATATTGAAGGAAGTGGTGGCTATTGTGTTGCCAACATTGACTTAATTAGTCATGAAATTTATTTTACCAAGCAAGCACTGTTAGCTCAGTTAGAACCAACGATTTTTTTCTCCTATCAAACCGAGTATGTCGGCGCGACGAATGCTTTAAGAGAAGAACTGCGAAAAAGTCTGGAAGATTTAAACAAGCGATCGCGCTTTCCTCTAACATTAGTAGAATCCTCTCGCCCCAGTGGTGCGATACGGATTAACCGCACAATTATGCGAAAAATTCGTAAGAGTCTGTTATTTATCGCTGACACTACCCCCATCACTAGTATTGACGGTAAAGAAACCCCCCAATTAATTCCTAGCCCCAATGTCTGTATTGAGGTTGGCTATGCCATCCAAAGTAAGCGAACTGAACAGATTCTACTAGCGCAAATGCAGCGTTCAGACATTGAAGGACAATTTCCCTTCGACTTACCCACACAGCAAATTTTGCAATTTCAAGACACCACAGAACTAAGCAAAATCCTCACAGGAACAATTCAAAATCAGTTAACCCGATTCAAATTGTTTTTTTGAGCAATCTGTAAAGAGTAAAAAGGTAAATATCTATTTTACATTGCTCCTTCAAACTTCTTTTATTGTTTTCTGCTTTCTTGTTACTTAGAAACTAGAAGAGTATGAAGAATACATAAAGCTCAGTATCTGTGTATACATTTATCAGCAAATAATGTGAAGAGTATGCAAAGATAGTTATTTAAGCATAGGTATTTAAGTAAGATATCGAGTATGTAGTTATTTTGAGGCAATTGAGATGTTGTATATATTCAAGCTCAATACTTAGGGAGAATAACCCAGAAACAAGGTATAAAAACATTTTTTTTGATCAAAAATTAACTGTTTTCTAGATTGAAGCTAGTAGGACTTAGGCACTGGCAAAAAAACAAATATAAAAGGTGGTTTTTAGGGACTCAAGCTTGATTTTTTGATAATGTTCACTGATTTCTACTGAACAATTATCTAGGATTCACAGCTTGATTAATTTGTATAGTGCTTAAGGCTTAGATAGTTTGAGATAGTTATAGGACTTACGCATCAACGCATACAGGGTCGATTCATGAATTATCCCTACGTACAATCAAGCTTTCACGGCTTTTTTCTAGTCTCTAAGTTAGATAATTGTTACGTATAATCCCATCCTATGGGTAAATCTTTGAGAAATATTGCTGTTCCTCAAGACTATCGAAAACCTCAAGTCTTGGTGAACTTTTGTGCCCTGAAACCCCACAAGCAGCAGCTTGAGAACTGAAGTTACTGAAAAAATCAATTTAGGTAGGTAAAAGTCATGGCAAACATCATTGTTGGAACCAACGGGAATGATACCCTAGTCGGTCAATACTACGACACCTTAACTGGTGGAGGTGGCAACGATATTTACAATATCAGTCCCGGGACGTATGATTACGTAATCCCGCCGGGCGCGATTATTACAGATTTTGGTGGCATAGGTCAAGGAACAAATCCGACAGCAGGAGTCATTGCCGAAGTGGATACCTTAATATTCCAAGGTAATGGCTTGACTGCTCGAAATCTACTGCTTACCCAGAATGGCAGCAATCTGGAAATCACCTTTCAAAATAATTTCGATACTAAAGTCACTTTACAAAACTTTGCCCTGTCCAACCTTGATAACCTCAGTACATCTACAGGAGCCACTGTAAACTTAGGCAATATCGTGTTTTATGGACAAACTAGCACTACAGACAGCTTTGATGTCTTCAATGCTGATTCTACCCAAAGCACTATCTTCAACAAAAATACAGTTACCTTCCTTAACGACCTGAACAATAACGTTAGCGGTTTTGATAACTCAGATGATGTTATCAATGGTCAGGGAGGAGATGACATCATTGACGGCAAAAGTGGCAATGACTTGCTGCGGGGTGGTGCGGGCAATAACCTCCTCTCTGGGGGCGATGGCAATGATTATCTTGACATCTCTGGCTATGAGGACTTCCCTCCTGGCGACAGCAGCAACTCCCGCTCTTTAGGCAAGAATACCCTCAACGGAGGCGCGGGTGACGATACGTTAGATGCTAGTGGTTCAACAGGCGATAACCTCCTCTCTGGTGGCGATGGCAATGATTCTCTTGACATCTCTGGCAGCTACAGGTTTTACATTGCTGCATCCGACTCTCGCTCAACAGGCAAGAATACCCTCAACGGAGGCGCGGGTAACGATACTTTAGATGCTAGTGGTTCAAAAGGCGATAACCTCCTTTCTGGGGGCGATGGTAATGATTATCTTGACATCTCTGGCAGGTACGATAATTCCCGTGCCGAATCCGACTCTCGCTCATCAGGCAATAATACCCTCCAGGGAGGCACAGGTGACGATACATTGAGGGCTAGCGGTTCAACAGGCAATAACCTGCTCTCTGGGGGCGATGGTAATGATTATCTTAACATCTCTGGCGGCATCCTTACCTTTCATCCCACTGACTCTCGCTCAACAGGCAATAATACCCTCAACGGAGGCACAGGTGACGATACATTGAGGGCTAGCGGTTCAACAGGCAATAACCTGCTCTCTGGGGGCGATGGTAATGATTATCTTGATATCTCTGGCAGAGGGTTGATTATCGGCTACGACTCCTTCAGCAGCGATGACTCTCGCTCATTTGGCAATAACACCCTCAAGGGAGGCGCGGGTGACGATACATTGAGGGCTGACGGTTCAACAGGTGATAACCTCCTCTCTGGGGG
>NZ_JAYGHE010000039.1:0-18933 GCF_034931145.1 Nostoc sp. UHCC 0252
TTACCGACGGACGCTTTTCTGGGGGTACTTATGGCATGGTGGTTGGTCATGTGGCTCCAGAAGCAGCAGTTGGTGGTGCGATCGCGCTTGTAGAAGAAGGTGATAGTATTACCATTGATGCACCTGCTCGTTTATTGCAGTTGAATATATCTGAATCAGAATTAGCCCGTCGCCGTGCTAATTGGCAACCTCCCACCCCCCGTTATACTAAAGGTGTGTTGGCCAAATATGCAAAACTGGTATCTTCTAGCAGTCTTGGTGCTGTCACAGATTTGGATTTGTTTTAAATTAGGACTTACGCACACTCTACGAATTCTTGGCGTTCTTGGCGTCTTGGCGGTATGCCTGCGGCACGCTACGCGAACGACAAATTAAGCTTTTCGGTAATTTTTGCGTAAGTCCTATAAATGATCATCGGGTAAGGTTTGAGGGCATTGGTGTCAACTTAAGCTAAAAATAGCTTCTCGCTTGGCCTCCACACCCGCATTGGAATCAATTCCAAGGCTAATAATGAAAGTCTACTAAAGTAGACCAGGACTAGCCCTTTCAAGGTGACTCGTAAAATCTCTTCTTTTCTCTCTGCGTTTTCTGTAACCCTGCGTTTTAAAAGTAATTTATTTAACCACAGAGGCGCAGAGAACACAGAGGTAAGAGGTTAGAGAGGAGTTTCTTCACCAAAATTTGTACCCACCTTGAAAGGGCTAGTCCTAGAGTATTTCAGTTAAAAATATGCAAGCGAGGGAAAGTTAAATAGTCAGCGATCCAAAGGGGCTGCGATCGCATACGGCAGTACCTAACTTTTTAATAAAAAGATTACCGAAGCTTAACTCGCTCTAAGATACAAGCCAATTATTTTGAGAGAGACTTTAAAGAAGATATGCCATGAAAAGTCTCATTCGTACATTGGCTGTTGGTGTCATCGCAGCAAGTTGTTATGTCGGTCAAGCTTATGCCGATACAATTATAGATCCGCTCGATAAGTCTGTACCACGCACCCATGCTCATAACGATTATGAACACGAATACCCACTCTTCGATGCCCTCCACAACGGTTTCATAAGTGTTGAGGCTGATATCTGGCTTTACGGCACACAGTTGCGTGTTGCCCACGACCCAGTGACTGAACCCACGACACTGCCCACGATTGAGGATTTATACCTGACACCATTGCGAGACTTGGCTTCTGAAGTAAACAACGGTGGTATTTACGCCGATGGTACACCCCTACTTTTGTTGGTTGACATTAAGAGTGAGGGTGTTTCAACCTACGAGCGCCTACACAATGTTCTAACCAACTATGCAGTTGACAATCCCGGACTGTTCACTACTTACACCAAAAACGTCTTTGGTGGCTACGACACGCAAAAGGGAGCGGTTAATGTCATCATCTCAGGTAATCGACCACGAGATTATATGCTTTCCCAAGATTTGCGCTACGCCGCCTACGATGGTCGTTCCGACGATATCGGTATGGGCATCACACCTGAGTTCATCCCCCTAATTAGTGGCAACTGGAATACTTTCTTCAATGGTGATCTGGCTTGGGACGGTCTTGGCATCATCCCTGATGACACCAAGGCAGCCCTAGACAATATCGTGGCTCAGGTACATAGTGAAAACAAAATCCTGCGCTTTTGGAATCTGCCTATTGATGCACCTAGCGTTTGGGAACCGCTCTACGATGCCAATGTCGATCTGATTAATACTGATAATCTCACTGGTTTATCTACGTACATCCAATCACGCCAAACACAGGCAGTACCAGAGTCATCGTTGAGTATCGCCCTCCTCGCTGTTTTGGGTACCTCGCTGCTGCTTAAACGCAGATGGCAGCCTCAATCTCTTATCAACCCCCAAAGCTAACAAGGTAAACCTATAAAGCATATATAGCAGCCCTAAATCAGTCGTGAACAATAAGATCCCCGACTTCTTTGAAAAGTCTGGGATCTGAGTCTCTCGATTTTCACAACCGCGAGTAGCGTCTTGTAGAGAGGAAAGATTAAACCTGATTCCCGTTATCTTTTTGACGGAGCGTAGACGCTTTGCGGCTTGTCGCACACATCCTTCACTATCTCCCTATTTTAAAGCTTAATTCTCTCATGATTGATTGTCATTAAATTCAACTTGTTGAGAATTAACTAGCGGGCGAAATCCTTGCTTCTTTTACTACAAAAGGTGTTGGGGATTAGAATTAGCGATCGCTCAGTCTATTCTATTTTTGTAAAAAAGCATGGCGGAACTTTGGATGTGAATTCTACGCCAGCCAGGGAACAGAACAAACTTAGAGTTAACTGATTAAAGATATGGCTCAACAATAATTAGTTTGTCGTACTCAATACCGTTGTTTGTACAAAATTATATTTTATAAAGTACGCAGTTTTTGGCAAAACGGGTAAATAATCTCTTAACTTTACTATTTTGGACAAAAAACAAAAAGCAGTATTTACTCTGATGATAGCTGTAAAAAAGACAGCCATTATGAGTAGTGATGCATCGCTCGTTACACTCTGTATCGGGGATCGACTAGTTGAAAAAGAATTCAGAGGTCAGAATGGGCTAAACCTTAGCTATCCGCTAACAGGAGCGGAGCCGGAGACTCCGAAAGCTCCGGTCAAAATCAAGGCTACTAAATCAGCCTATCTAGTATGCCCTTTATTTAGGCACTCACGGACTTGCTACCGCTACGCTATCCGCTTTTTCGATCAGAATAATTAACTGAATTCTGACCGGAGAATACAGAAAACGTTTCCGGCTTTGCTCCTGATACCTGAATTCTTTTTTAGTAAAATTTAAGGAGGAGGGTGTTAGTGAAGCCAGTTATTATTAAAAAATCTAGTATTAAACTAGTATTCTCTACGGAGCAAAGATTCAACAATCCTCTAAGTATTATCTCGGAACTGCGACCTCTGGCATTTGGGTTTGTTTTAGCAGCAGTATTATGTAATTATCAGCAGGCTATTGCCCAAACTCCGAATCCTGAAACTTTACCATCCGGTCGGTTAGAAGAAGTTCCTGCCACTCCCTTACCTGCTAATGTGTTGCCAAAGCCAACAGATAACAATCAATTGGTTCCTTTGCCAACAATACCAGATGAGTCAATTCCAAGTCAGGATGACTCTGACTCTAATGCTAAATTTCGGGTAGATCGCATTGAAGTTCTTGGTAGTACAGTTTTCAAACCAGAACAATTTGCCGCGATTACCAATCCCTTTGTGGGAAAAGAATTGACATTTGCAGAATTATTGCAAATCAAAGATGCAGTTACCAAGCTTTACACCGATAACGGTTATGTGACTACAGGAGCATTGATTACACCGCAGACACTAGAAGCTGGAACAGTCAAGATTCAGGTGATCGAAGGCAGTCTGCAAGAAATCAAAATCATTGGTAATAGACGATTAAGTAGTAAATACATTCGCGATCGCATCCAACTAGGTGCTGGCAAACCCCTAAACGTACCCCGCTTACTAGAAAAACTACAACTCCTCCGCCTCGATCCACGCATCCAAAATCTGTCAGCCGAATTGCAGACAGGGGTGAATTCAGGAACTAATGTGTTGCAAGTCGAGGTTGAAGAAGCAGACACTTTTAAACTGACGGCAAGCCTAGATAATGGGCGATCGCCTAGTGTCGGTAGTTTTCGCCGAGGAGTGGATCTGCAAGAAGCCAATTTATTGGGCTTGGGCGATACCCTGAGCGTGGGATACGCCAATACTGATGGCAGTAATACAATTAATCTCAATTACACCTTACCGATTAATGCCCATAATGGCACTGTATCCTTTGGCTTTAGCCAGGGATGGAACCACGTTATTGAAGAACCATTCAGTGTCCTTGATATCCAATCAGATACCCAGTCTTACGAATTCGGATATAGGCAACCACTGATACAAAAACCAACCCAAGAGTTGGCAGTCGGGCTGTCATTCTCGCGCCAGTCAAGCCAAACTGAGTTGGGTATTGATAATATTGGGCCGTTTCGCCTCTCACCAGGTGCAGACGAGAACGGAAAAACCAATATTTCGGCTTTGCGCTTTTTTCAAGAATATACCCAGCGAAGTAACCAGTATGTGTTTGCGGCGCGATCGCAATTGAGTTTTGGCGTAGATTGGTTCGATGCAAATGTCAGCGATAATGAACCAGATAGCCGCTTTTTCGCATGGCGGGGACAGGCGCAGTGGGTACGACAATTAGCAGCAGACACATTATTTTTAGTTAGGGGCGATTTCCAATTAGCGGCAGATTCCTTAGTACCTTTAGAACAATTTGGTCTTGGTGGACAGCTAAGTGTCCGGGGCTATCGTCAAGACGCATTACTTACAGATAATGGTCTGTTGTTTTCGGCAGAATTTCGAGTCCCCATTGTTCGCGCGAAAAAGATTGACGGGGTGCTGCAACTGGCACCATTCATTGATGTGGGTAAAGGTTGGAACGTCAACGGCGAAAATCCATCGCCCAGCACCCTTGTTAGTACCGGGTTGGGGCTGTTGTGGAAACAGGGTGATGACTTATCGGCTCGCCTAGATTGGGGTATTCCTTTAATCTCAGTGGATGGTGAAAAGCGATCGCTCCAAGAAAATGGTTTGTACTTTTCGGTACGCTATTCGCCATTTTAAAGCGATCGTTTCAAAACGAAACCGTTTTTGGCAACCTAAAATGCAAGGTATAAATAAAGGCTTGGCAATGACAACGAACTCTATTTGGTTGGTTCTGTGCGCTGGAATAGTGCCGTTGATAGTAATGCCTGTGAGTGCCCAGGTAATTCCTGATAGCACTTTAAATACTACTGTCTCTCAAAGTGGTAATAACTTTACTATCATCAATGGTAATCAAGTTGGTAGCAACCTTTTCCACAGCTTCAGCCAATTTTCAGTTCCTAGCAACGGCTCGGCTTTTTTCAACAATGCCGCAGATGTGCAAAATATCTTCAGCCGCGTTACTGGAGGCAGTGTTTCTAACATTGATGGTTTAATTAAAGCCAATGGTAGCGCTAATCTATTTCTGCTCAATCCCAGTGGGATTATTTTCGGTGCAAATGCCCAACTGAATATTGGCGGCTCCTTTATTGGGACAACTGCTCAGAGCATTAAATTTAGTGATGGTGCTGAATTTAGCGCAATTAATCTCCAAAATGCTCCATTGTTAACCATGAATGTTCCCATTGGTTTGCAATTTGGTAGTAATCCAGGTGCGATTGTTGTTCAAGGGTCAGGACACAATGCTCAATTAGGCGACTCACTTCAAGTTTCTGGATTAAACCTCGGTACAAGAGGATTACAGTTGCAACCTGGAAAGACGCTGGCATTGCTGGGTGGGAATGTTGCCTTAGATGGAGGATTGCTCTCCGCACCAGGAGGGCAAATAGAACTGGGTAGCATCACTAACGGCAGCGTCGCCCTCAATTCCATCCCTGAAGGATTTGCGCTGAGTTATCCTAATGCTTCGAGTTTTGGCGATATTCAGATAACCCAACGAGCTTTAGCATCTACACGCGACCTCAGTGGGCATTGGGGAGGAGCCATCCAAATTCAGGGTAAACAGGTCAGCATCCGAGATGGTTCACTGATATTAGTGCAAAATCGCAGCAACCAAACTGCTGGTGATATTGCAATCAATGCCACAGAGTCACTCCAGATTATCGGCAAGTCTCCTGATTTTAAAAGTTCCAGCAGTTTAATTAATGAAACTATATCCCCAGGTGCAGCAGGGAATATTATCGTTACCACTCCACAATTGAATATTGACGGGGGTGGGTATATCTTAAACCGTACCTTTAGCACAGCACCAGGTGGCAATATTGCAATAAATACTGATGAAATGCGGGTGAATGGTTTTGCATTTGGCGATCCTTCTGCTTTTCGAGCAGTCAGCCAGATATTAGCCGCTTCCTATGGAACTGGGAAAGGTGGAAATGTTGACATCTCTACTCAAAACCTGTCTATTTTAGCTGGCGGCAATATAGCAGCAAGACCCTACGCTTCAGGTAATGGCGGCGATCTCATCGTCAAGGCAGATACAATTCAAGTGACAAATGAGGGAGCGCCAAAGGGTTTGTATTTTAGTTTGTTGTCTACTGCTACATTCGGATCTGGTAATGCAGGGGATTTAAAAATCGATACCCGCAAGCTGTCGGTTCAAGCTGGTGGCAGAGTGTCAGCTTCTAGCATAATTTCAGGAAATGCGGGTTCACTGACTATCAATGCGTCTGAATCGATTGATGTGAATGGTGTCAAAGATGCACAAAATCCCAGCTATATTGGTACTGCTGTTCGTCCTGTTTTTGGAGTTTCCAGAGCTACTTCAGGTAACACCACGATTAACACCCCACTTCTTACCATCAGTAATGGTGCAACAGTTTTTGTCCAAAACCTTGGCTTTGGTAAAGCTGGTACTTTAAACATTCAGGCGAACACCCTACGACTCGATAATGGGGCCAGTATTTCAGCATCCACAAAAGCAGGTGGTGGTGGTAACACTAATTTACAACTGCGGGATCTACTACTGATGCGTCATGGAAGCTTTATCAGTGCAGAAGCAGGGGGCAGTGGTAATGGTGGCAATATCACGCTTAATGCTCCGAACATCGTGGGTTTAGAAAACAGTGACATTATTGCTAATGCAGTCCAAGGAAAAGGTGGCAATATTCAAATCACTACCCAAGGAATTATTGGGTTGAAATATCGTTCTCAACTGACTCCCGAAAACGATATCACTGCCAGTTCCCAATTTGGGGTTAACGGTACGGTTCAAGTTAATAATATTGGTATCGATCCCAATTCTGGTTTAGTGGAACTACCAGCGAATGTCACTGATTCATCGCAGCAAATAGCCAGTGGTTGTTCTGCAAATCAAGGCAGTCGCTTTGTCGCCACGGGACGGGGTGGTGTGCCGCAAAATCCTACGCAGGAAGTGACTAGCGATCGCACCTGGTCTGATATCCGCGATATCTCTGCATTCTATCAAACACACTCAGTAAAAGCCCAAATCCCGAAATCTCCAGAAATAGTTGTCCAAGCGACTAGCTGGCGACGTAATGCCCAAGGCAAAATTGAATTAATTGCTAATCAATCTCCTCATCAGGTACAACCAACATTAACTTGTACGGCTATACACACACATTGATAAACGTTATAAAAAGCACTAAGATAGGAACAATGAATACGTAACACAAAATCATAAATCCGTTGATAAAAATAACTTTTGCTCACTTAGGCTTAATTGGCGCAATTTGTATATCTGCTATTGGCAACAATAATGTTCGAGGGCAAGTCACACCTGATGGCACTCTCAACACTGCTGTGTCTGGAAGTAATAGTTATACAATCACTGACGGTACTATTGTTGGCAATAATTTATTTCATAGCTTTAACCAATTTTCTATTCCCAGCAACGGTTCTGCCACTTTCAGCCATAATGCCAATATCCAAAACATTTTTAGTCGCGTGACTGGCGGTAATGTTTCCAATATTAATGGTTCAATCAACACTAATAGCGGTGTTAATCTTTTCTTACTTAACCCTGCTGGAATTATTTTTGGTGCCAATGCCAAATTAAATATTGGTGGTTCATTTGTGGGGACAACTGCTAATAGCATCAAATTTGCTGATGGCGCTGAGTTTGGTGCTGTGAATACAAATGCCACAACATTGTTGACTATGAGTGTGCCAATTGGCTTACAAATGGGTAGTAATTCCAGTTCAATTAACCTTTATGGGGCAAAATTAGCAATTCCAGCGAGAAATACATTTGCACTGGTGGGAAATAACTTAACTTTTGATCAGAGTACAATTACTGCTACCAATGGAAGAGTTGAATTAGGGAGCGTCGCCGCAAATAATCTGGTGGGACTGTCGGTAAACACTGCTGGATTCAGCTTAGATTTCAATGGTGTAACTCAGTTCCAAAATATCAGCTTTAGTAACGCAGCCAAGGTTGATACAAGTGGAACCCAAGGTGGTGCGATCGCTCTCCAAGGGCAGAAAATTACCTTGCTTGGCTCTTCAACTATCACTTCTCACACATTAGGCACAGGCTCAGGACAAGGTATTCTCATCAAAGCCTCCGAATCTCTGGAGCTAATTGGTCAGCCAGCCCTTTCTAATACTGCAATTGCAGCTTACTCCCAACCAACAGCTAGGGGACGGGGCGGTGATGTTACCATTGAAACACCTCTTCTCAATGTTTTAAATGGCGCACAAATTAACACCCGTGCTTATGGAATTGGCGATGCGGGCAATATTACAGTTAAGGCTAAAACTGTCAATGTGATTGGGGAGGCAATCTATACACCGACAAAAGAGCGATTTAGTGTGAGTACCCTGGCATCCAATACCATGAATGGTTCTCAGGGTCGGGGTGGTAATGTCAAAATTGATGCTACACAAGTCAACATTCGAGACGGGGCTGAATTGCGTGCTACCGCCAGAGGAACTGGTGATGGTGGCAACATTATCGTCACAGCCAAGAACTTAAGTGTAACAGGCGAAACTGCAACAAATGAACCTGCATTTTTGACAGGGATGAGTACCAGCATCCGTGAAAATGCCACAGGCAGGGGTGGAGATATAATTCTCAATGTCGGAAAACTAGAGGTTTTGAATGGCCCTAGTATTCGGACTGGTACTTATGGTGAAGGTATATCGGGTGATATTATTGTTAATGCTGACGAAGTAACTTTGGGTGGGAGTTCGTCAACTGGAGTTGCAACCAGATTTTTTGCATCAACAAACGGTAACTACGATTTTGCTACTGAAAAACTGATTAGTCTAGGTAAAGGAGAAGGTGGCAACATTACTTTTAATGTTGGTAAGCTCAACTTACTTGACGGAGGACGAATTTCCACCTCAACTGAAACCTATGGTAAAGCTGGAAATATTTTTATTCAAGCCAATTCTGTTAATATTGCAGGTGTCAGTCAACTACCAAATGGCCAACTACTTTACTCGCTGGATGCTACTGGCCCCAGTGGGTTGTATGCCTCTTCTACAGGCCCTGGTGTTGCGGGTTCGGTACATCTGACTACGGAGAAATTGAGTCTGAGCGATCGCGGCGAAATTGTAGTTAGCGGCAAAGGTACAGGAAATGCCGGTAATATGCTCATTCAGGCTAATTATCTGAAGTTGGATCAAGCCAGTAAGCTTCGTTCTGAAGCCAATGCAGGCGAAGGAGGTAATATTGACTTGCAAGTGCGTGATGTCTTACTGATGCGTTATGGCAGTTTCATCAGTGCAGAAGCCGGTGGCAATGGGGGTAATATTACGATTAACGCCCCCAACATTGTCGGTTTAGAAAACAGTGACATTATTGCCAATGCAGTGCAAGGAAGGGGTGGTAATATTCACATCGCAACTCAGGGAATCATTGGTTTGAAGTATGGTAATCTTCTAAATCCTAGAGAAGTTTTGACAAATGACATTACCGCTAGTTCCCAATTCAATATCAATGGGACTGTGCAAATTAATAATATTGGTGTCGATCCAAATTCTGGGTTAGTCGAATTGCCAGAAAATCTCACCGACCCATCTCAGCAAATCGCTAGTGGTTGTTCTACTAATAATAGTACTAGTTTTGTTGCCACGGGACGGGGTGGTGTACCACAAAATCCCAATCAAGATGTTACCAGCGATCGCACTTGGTCTGATCTCCGTGATATCTCTACATTCCACAAAACACAACCAGCACAAGCCCAAATACCTCAATCTTCACAAGTGCTTGTCTCTGCTACTTCTTGGCATCGCAACGCCCAAGGCAAAATTGAACTGGTTGCAAATAACTCTCCGAATCAGGTACAACCAGCATTAACCTGTACTGCTGTTCCTCAAATTTAATAATGTGATTTTTCATACCTTTAAGGGCACTTTAACTTTAACGAGTTCAATCAAGGTATTGGTGATGAGAATTAACTACAAAGAATCAAACCTTTGGTTTCAATTGTTATTAACAGCATTGACCACTGGATTTTTCACTTCAGGCATATCATCGGCCTTGGCTCAGGTAACATCGGATGGCACAACTAACACTACCGTCAACGCCATTGGTAATGATTTTACTATTCTCAATGGTATTGATAAAGGAAATAATTTATTTCATAGCTTCAGTAATTTCTCAGTACCGACAGGTGGCAGCGCAACCTTTGATGTAACGAACACACCAAATATTACAACGATATTTAGTCGAGTCACTGGCGGTAATGTTTCTAGTATAGATGGGTTGATTCGGACGCTCAGTAGCAATAACCCAGTCAGTTTATTTTTGATGAATCCTAATGGTATTGTATTTGGTCAAAATGCCAGCTTAAATATTGGCGGTTCGTTTGTAGGGACGACGGCGAATAGCATCAAATTTGCTGACGGCTTCCAGTTTTATGCCACCGAGAATACAACACCACCCTTATTAAGCATGAGTGTGCCTGTGGGACTACAACTAGGAAGTAATGCTGGAGCAATTCGCACCCAAGGCAGACCAGCCCTTAATTTCTTGTTTCGCCCCGCACAAAGTTTTAAGGCTCAAACCGTTGCATTAGTTGGTAGTGAAATTGATATTAATCAAACAAGCCTTGCCAATCCAGACGGCAGATTTGAATTATGGGCATTGCGGAATGCAGAGGTAGGATTGAATAATCAAACAGGATTACAACTAACTAGCCCTGCAACAGCTGACTGGGGACTAATTTCCCTCAAACAAGCCTCATATATCAATACCAGTGGAGTAAATGGAGGAGCTATTAACATCCGTGGCCGCGGTTTGACACTTCAGGATGGTTCGGGCATTACTTCAGCTACGGGAGCATTTGGACAAGGACAAGGAATCACAGTCAAAACCACTGAATTTATTGATTTGTTGGGAGTATCAAATTCACAAAATTATGACACCCCTGGATTATTCACTACTGTATCTGGAAGTGGGGCAAAGGCGGGAGATATTACCATCGAGACTGAAAGTTTACGGATTCAGAATGGAGCTTGGTTGCAATCTATCAACAATGGTTTTGCCTTCGATTTCTCGACTTTCAGAGTTGTTCCCATCAACGACACTACTACAGGCAACATTACTGTTCTTGCTAAGGACGTGGAAGTGAGTGGGTATAACCCATTTGCCAATACTTTTACTGGAGTTGCTAATTTTCGACCTAGTGCTATTACCACCTTAGTTAATGGTGGCAAAAGAAATAATAGCGGTACTATCACCATTGAAGCTAATCAAGTTCGTCTGCTGAACGGTGGACGTATTAGTGCAAGTATAATAGGTTTTCCATCTTCTGGTTTAAACTCAACTACTATCGGTAATTCTGGAGATATCTCTATTCAAGCTAGCGAGTCTCTGGAAATTAATGGAACTACGCCTGGGGGATTGACTGGTGCTATCATTAGTTCAATTCAAGCTTTTGCTCAAGGTGAAGCTGGCAATATTACTATTAACACAGGAAATCTGCGTGTCACAGATGGTGGAGCGATCGCTAGTGAGCTATCAGGTACTGGCAAGGCCGGGAATATAGCGATTCAGGCTCGAAATGTGGAAGTCAGTAACCCAGTGATCGATAGTTTTAGTAATACAGTCAGTGGCATCACTGTGGCAGTCAGTGAAGATGCGGTTGGTGATGGTGGCAATATCAATCTACAAGCTGAAAGCTTACGCGTATTCAAAGGTGGACAGATCACTTCATCTAGTGTGGGTCAAGGATCTGCTGGTAGTGTAACTTTAAACGTTAATGATATTGATGTGCAAGGTCTTTCTGAAACTTTATCCGATGGTCGGATACTGCCCAGTACGATCACAGCGTCCGCAGCCAATAGCTTTACTGCTCGGTCAGTAAATATCACAACTGACAGCTTGAGTGTTCGTGATGGGGCAGAAATTACCGTCAGCAATTTTGGAACAGGGGATGCAGGTAATCTCAATATCAACGCCCGTAATATCTTTTTGGATAATGGAGCAAACCTACGGGCCGAAGTGAATGGAGGTAGCCGTGGTAACATCCGTCTTCAAGCAAGTGATTTTCTCTTGCTGCGGCGTGGCAGTAGTATTATCACTAATGCCCGTGGTGCTTCCACAGGAGGCAATATTGAAATCAGTGCGGCATCTGTTATTGCTGTCCCCGAAGAAAACAGCGACATTTCGGCGAATGCTGTACTTGGACAAGGCGGCAACATCCAAATCACTACTCAAGGCATCTTCGGATTAGAATTCCGTGACCAACTCACTGCCGATAGTGACATTACCGCCAGTTCGCAATTTGGGGTAAGCGGCACTGTTCAAGTTAATACTATCGGTGTCGATCCAAATTCTGGCTTAGTTGAACTACCAGCAAATGTCACCGATTCATCGCAACAAATAGCCAGTGGTTGTTCTGCAAATGAAGGTAGCCGATTTGTTGCCACAGGACGGGGTGGAATACCACAAAATCCAACGCAAGAAGTGATGAGCGATCGCACCTGGTCTGATATCCGTGATATCTCTGCATACCGCAAAAATAGCTCTGTTACACCACAAATAACCCAATCTTCAGAAGTTCTGATCCAAGCTACTTCTTGGCATCGTAATGCCCAAGGCAAAATCGAATTAATTACAGATAAATCTCCTACTCAGGCGCAACAACCATTAACCTGTGCTGCGGTTTCTAAAAGTTAGTCATGTTATTAACCATGCCCTAAATGGGAACTCTAACTTGAAATCAGTTAAAGGAAGTTTTTGGTGATGAGAGTTGTACCCTTTGTATTTCTTTTAACAAGCGGGTTATTATCTCCAGGGATAATGCTATCGGCCATACTCCTTTGGAGTGGCTGCGCGATACTCCCTTGGAGTGGCTCCGCCAACGCTCAGGTGACATCCGATGGTACAACTAACACCATTGTTAACCAAAGCGGTAATAATTTTAATATTCTTAACGGTACACAAAAAGGTAATAATTTATTTCACAGTTTCAGTAATTTCTCCATACCTACGGGTGACACGGCAATCTTCAACAACGCCGCAGATGTGCAGAATATCTTCAGTCGCGTCACTGGTGGGAGTGTTTCCAACATTGATGGTTTAATTAAAGCCAATGGTAGCGCTAATTTATTTTTGCTTAATCCCAGTGGGATAATTTTCGGTGCAAATGCCCAACTTAATATTGGCGGCTCCTTTATTGGGACAACTGCTCAGAGCATTAAATTTAGTGATGGTGCTGAATTTAACGCTATTAATCCCCAAGCGAACCCCTTATTAAGTATCAATGTTCCTATTGGATTGCAAATGGGTAGTAATCCGGCATCAATCACCGTTCAAGGCACAGGACACTCCTTAACTAATATCGCTGGACGGCCTCTTGTCACTCAAAATCCGAGTGCGACAGAATTGCGGGTACAGCCTGGAAAAACTCTAGCTTTGGTGGGTGGCAATCTGAATCTGAATGGGGCAACTCTGACAGCCAAGCAAGGGCAAGTAGAATTAGGCAGTGTGAGTAGTGCAGGATTGGTTAGTTTGATCCCAACAGCACAGGGGTATACTTTGGGATATGAAGATGGGCAAAAGTTTGGTGATATTCAGCTTACACAGCGATCGCTATTAGATATCAGTGGCGTGAATGCAGGTTCCGTTCAAATTCAGGGTAGGCAAATTCAATTTACCGATGGCTCTCTGGTGCTGGCGCGAAATTTAGGCAATCTCCCCGGCGGCGACATTCGCCTTCAGGCTACAGAGGCGATTGATTTGATTGGCACAACATCTGATAGCACAATTCGCAGTGGGGTGCGTACTGAAGCTGTGGGTGTCGGAGCTAGTGGGAACATCAGTGTAATTACTCCCCGGCTTACCCTCCAGGCTGGAGGAGGGTTGAATAGTATTTCAGTTGGAGTGGCTCCCAGTGGCAATATCCACATCGATGCAACAGCGATTGAACTGTCTGGTTTCTCACCAATTAATCCAAGTAACGTTACGACCCTTTCTACTTCTGTCTATGGTTCTGGGAACGCTGGCGATATCTCCGTCAATGCCAATAGTTTACTGGTGTCAAATGGTGGATCACTGATTTCAGCTACATTTGGTAGTGGCTCCAGTGGTAAAGTAGCAATTCGCGCTCATCACACCACTGTGATGGGACAAAGCCCCGCCGGGCCATATAGCAACATTAGCTCAACTACATTTGCAACAGGAAACGCCAAAACTTTGACTCTAGATACCGCCAGGTTACAGATTCTGGATGGGGGAGCAGTTGCCACTTCCACATTTTTTGCAGGTAATGGGGGAGATATAAGCATTAACGCCACAGAATTTATCGAGATCAGTGGTCGCAGTCGGAACAATAACAGCAGTATCAACTCTTCTACGACTCGACTAATTCCACAACTGCGGCAGAGATTTGGTCTGCCAGATAAACTCACGGCGAATGCCGGCAGTGTGAGCATTACCACACCGAACCTGACGGTGACAGATGGCGGAACAGTCAGTGTCACTAGTCAAGGTAGCGGCAATGGTGGCAGTCTCAAGATCACAGCCAATACCATCCGATTAGACCGTCAAGGAAGTATCCAGGCACAAACAGAATCAGGTAATGGGGGTAATATCGCCTTAGAAGTTGGAAAGTTGTTGCTGCTGCGTCACAAGAGCGCGATCGCTGCAACAGCAGGCGATAATGGTGATGGAGGTAATATAAAGATTAATGCACCCATCATCGCCGGATTAGAAGACAGTGACATTATTGCTAATGCTATTAAAGGCAGGGGGGGCAATATTCAAATCACCACCCAAGACATCTTTGGGCTAAAGTTCCGTGACCAACTCACTCCTGATAGTGACATCACCGCCAGTTCACAATTTGGGTTAAGTGGCACTGTCCAAGTTAATACTATTGGAGTTGATCCAAATTCCGGCTTAGTGGAATTACCAGCGAATGTTACCGATTCATCGCAGCAAATAGCCAGTGGTTGTTCTGCAAATCAAGGTAGCCGATTTGTTGCCACAGGACGGGGTGGTGTGCCGCAAAATCCTACGCAGGCAGTGACGAGCGATCGCACTTGGTCTGATATCCGTGATATCTCTGCATACCGCAAAAATAGCGAAATCACAGCACAAATACCTAAATCTTCAGAAGTTCTTGTCCAAGCTACTGCCTGGCATCGCAACACCCAAGGCAAAATTGAGTTAATTGCGGCTCAAGCAACCCATTTACAACCATATTTAACCTGTTCTGCACAAACTGAAGTTCCAGCAATTGCAACACCTACGGCAAGATGACTACTAAAACTGTTGATGGTGTTCAAACACAATACAGTTTAGGGAACCCTATATATATTATTAATAGAAAGTGAGCGATGAAAGCACCTTCTGTTTGCTGGGGGTTGATTAATTTAATGCTGACAGGTGGGATGCTCCTTTGGTGTGCCTCTGTGAGTGCCCAGCTAACTCCTGATGGCACCCTCAATACTACTGTCTCCCAAAGCGGTAATAACTTCACCATTACTAATGGTAGTGCCGCCAACAGTAACTTATTTCACAGTTTCCAGCAGTTTTCGGTTCTTACTGGTGGTTCGGCTACTTTTGATTTACTAAACACGCCCAACATTTCTACCATCTTCAGCCGTGTTACTGGCGGTAATATCTCTAACATTGATGGCTTGATTCAGACGATTAACGGCAACAACCCCGTTAGTCTGTTCTTGATCAACCCTAGTGGGATAATCTTTGGAGCCAATGCCCAACTAAACATTGGGGGTTCGTTTATTGGTAGCACTGCCAGCAGTATTAAATTTGTCGATGGTGCTGAGTTTAGTGTAATTAATTCTGAATCTGCCCCGTTGTTGAGTATCAATGTTCCCATTGGGTTGCAACTGGGTAGTAATCCCGCATCAATCACTGTTCAAGGGACAGGACATACTTTGACCAATCCCAGTGGATTGACTCTAGCTCCCCCGATTCAGATTCCCAGTGCTACAAAACTGCGGGTACAGCCGGGAAACACTCTAGCTTTAGTGGGTGGCGACATACATCTAAATGGGGCAAACCTGATCGCTGAAAAAGGGCGAGTTGAATTGGGTAGTGTAAGCGGTGCAGCATTGGTAAAGCTGATACCAACCGCACAGGGGTATACACTGGGATATGGGGATGTACAAAGCTTTGGTGATATTCAGCTTACACAGCGATCGCTATTAGATATCAGTGGCGTGAATGCAGGTTCGGTTCAAATTCAGGGTAGGCAAATTCAGTTCACTGATGGCTCTCTGGTACTGGCACAAAATTTTGGCAATCTCCCCGGTGGTGACATTCGCCTTCAGGCTACAGAGTCCATTAATCTAATTGCCAAAACAGCTGATGGCGCAATTCAGAGCGGAGTGCGTAGTAATGCTTTTGGTATGGGAGCTAGTGGGAATATCAGCGTTCTTACTCCCAACTTCACTATCAAATCGGGAGCGGGGTTGAATACCACAACTCTTGGAGCAGCTCCCAGTGGCAATATTTACATTGATGCAACCGCCATTGAACTGTCTGGCTTTTCAGCCAATAATCCTGCTGATGTCACCACAGTTAACACTACTACGCTAGGCACTGGGAATGCTGGTGATCTTTTCGTCAATGGTAATAGTCTACTAGTATCAAGCGGTGCTTCACTATCTTCGGCTACCTTTGGCAGTGGTTCTAGCGGTAAAGTGATGATTCGCAACACCAACACCACGGTGATGGGAGAAAGTCCGTCTGGACTTTACAGCAACATTAGCTCAACTACATTTGCAACCGGAAGTGCCAAAACCTTGACCCTAGATACTGCGAAATTGCAAATTTTGGATGGGGGAGCAGTTGCTACCACCTCATTTTTTGCAGGTAATGGGGGAGATTTGAGCATCAATGCTACCGAAGCGATCGTCATCAGTGGTCAAGGTCGGGCAACTAATAGTAGCATTAACGCCTCCACCATCCGACCCGATCCGTCATTGCGGAAACGATTTGGTTTGCCAGATATATTAACAGCGAATGCCGGCACTGTGAGCATTACCACACCGAACTTAACGCTGACGAATGGCGGGACAATCAGTGTCACCAGTCAAGGTAGTGGAAATGGTGGCAATATTAATATTAGTGCAGATACCATCCAATTAAAGAATCAAGGGTTTATTCAAGCACAAACAGACTCCGGTAATGGTGGCGATATTAAATTGTCGACCGAAAATTTGTTGCTTCTGCAAGAGAATAGCCAGATAACCTCAACAGCTGGCGGTTCAGGGAATGGAGGTAATATAAATATCAATGCACCCATCATCATCGGCTTAAAAAACAGCGACATTATTGCCAATGCAGTACAAGGCAGAGGTGGTAATATCCAAATCACTACTCAAGGCATCTTTGGGCTGAAGTTCCGCAACCAACTCACACCTGATAGTGATATTACTGCTAGTTCCCAATTTGGGGTAAGTGGCACAGTTCAAGTTAATACTATCGGTGTTGATCCAAATTCCGGCTTAGTCGAACTACCAGTAAATGTCACCGATCCATCCCAGCAAATTGCTACAGGTTGCGGGAGTAATCAAGACAGTAAATTTGTGGCAACGGGAAGGGGTGGAATACCGCAAAATCCTAATCAGCAAGTTGGGAGCGATCGCACTTGGAATGATGTGCGAGATATCTCTGCATACCGCAAAACTAGCGCAGCTACAGCACAAATTTCCCAATCTCCAGTTCTTGTCCAAGCTACTTCTTGGCATCGCAATTCTGACGGCAAAGTTGAATTAATTGTGCCGCAATCTCCTACATATATACAGCCACAGTTAAGTTGCGCTGCGGTTTCTAAAAGTTAGGGACTTCTAATAAATTATCCAAATAAACGAACTACAGAGACAAGGCCGCGCCGTCTTGGGGAGCCAGTGCGTTGGGCGGCTTCATCTGGCGTGGTTTCTCCCATGAGCGACTGCCGTGCAGAGAACACAGAGAGACGAGGAATACAGAGAGTTTTTACGTCAGTTTTGGATTTTATACTTATAGACATTTTTTGCCTAAATAAATATACCGGCAATAATTCTCAAAACTATATCTAATCCTCATAGTTTTAGAGGTATTTTTGTATTAAAAAAATACACTAAAATGCTTAAATGTATTTACAGTCAACTAATACAAAAACTCACATTTAAGGAGCTTTAATGACTCGACGTATTACCAGTGCAGTAAATTCGCTAGTGACGAACTTTTCACGACGAAATGCACTTTTGTGGCTTGGAGGTAGCGGCATAACTACCGCCTTGATGGTGGGAACACAAAAGGAAGTGGGCGCTAGCGCTAAAGAAAACAAAGAGTTGAAATTGGTAAACCCACCAACACTATATAATGCAACCCAAAATGGCTATAGTCACATAGCGATTACACCACCAAGAACGAGAACCGTTTATATTTCTGGTCAATTTGGTTCGGATTTGCAAGGAAATCTTGTCTCCGCTGACTTTGAACAGCAGTTAATACAGGCTTTTAAAAACCTCCGTTTTGCTTTAGAAGCAGTTGGCGCACAACCAAGCGATGTTGCAAAAACTACTATTCTTATAGTGGATTATGACCAAACTAAATTGATCCCATTAGGACGTGAAATTATGAGTTTGTGGGGTTATAAACCACCTGCAAACACTCTTATTCCTGTTCCTAGACTTGCACTTGATGGTATGTTGTTTGAAATTGATGCTTATGCAGTAATTCCAGAAAAACCTAATTAAGGGCTGATTCCAACATAACCCTCTCATCTCATTTCCGGCTAATGAGTTGTCATTACGAACATTCAAATTCACAACATAGCTGATACAAATACATGCGTAGGAGCGTACAATTAACTGTACGTCCTTACAGCCGATTCATGATGTTGTACAGATTTTTGAAAATGGTATTAGGTCTGTATTTCATGCAATTAAGAATCGTTATAGCGGTTCTCGTTTACGTGAGTACACCCGTAAGGGCACGGCAGTGCCCATTGGTGTCAACTTAAGC